>NZ_DCRI01000095.1:0-26006 GCF_002324975.1 Acinetobacter sp. UBA1496
AATAGTGCGTAAGTCCTAAATAAATTTCTTTTTATATAAAATTACTCTTTTTTAGCATTAGCTTGGAACATAAGACCACTACTGATCACAAAATTAATTGAATTAAAAATCATCTTATGGCAAAAAACTCTCTACAATAACAACTCTATTTAACCGCTTGAAATTTTCAGGACTTTTACTGATGAAAAGATCTTTCCTGACCGCATTAAATTTTGCTACTACACTTGTTTTAGGTGTAGCGAGCAGCTCTGCTTTAGCGATTGAATATTATAAATGGGTAGATGCCAAAGGCGTGACTCACTACACTAAAACCCCGCCTCCTAAAAATGCCAAGCACAAAAGCAAAGTAGAAACCTATGGCTGGACCAATTCCGCGCCTACACCATCAAGAACAACCGAAAATGAGAACCAGACCGAAACGGGTAACTCAAATTCATCTGCACCTGTGCCTGTCGTTTCTGAAAATGAGCAGCAACAGCGTGAAGCCAATGAAGCTTTACAACGTGGTCAGTCTGAGCGTGTAGCTTTCTAATCATACTCGTCTGTCAATTTAGATTTTTCCTGCAGAATCCCATCCGCAAAATTCACTTTTAGGTGTGTTTTGCGCTATGCTGTGCCCTATATTTTTTTAACCGTTCTCTTGTATTACGTATATGACTACTCACATTGACTCAGAATATCAAGCCAGTGCGATTGAGCCTCAAGTCCAACAGGACTGGGAATCTCGCAAAGCCTTTAAAGTTGCCGACACTGTAGAAGGTCCACGTCGTTATATCCTCTCGATGTTCCCTTACCCAAGTGGCAAACTGCATATGGGTCATGTGCGTAACTATACCATTGGTGACGTGATCAGTCGTTTCCACCGTTTAAAAGGTGAAACTGTATTACAACCAATGGGCTGGGATGCTTTCGGTCTTCCTGCGGAAAACGCTGCAATTGCACACCAGGTCGCTCCTGCAAAATGGACGTTCGAAAATATTGATTACATGCGTAATCAGTTGAAAAAACTTGGCCTGTCTGTAGATTGGGATCGGGAATTCGCAACCTGCACACCAGAATACTATCGCTGGGAACAATGGTTGTTTGTTCAGCTTTATAAAAAAGGCCTGATCTACCGTAAACTTTCTACAGTGAACTGGGACCCAGTAGACCAGACAGTTCTTGCCAATGAACAGGTTGAAAATGGTCGCGGCTGGCGTTCAGGCGCATTGGTTGAGAAACGTGATATCCCAATGTATTACTTCCGCATCACTGATTATGCGCAAGAATTACTGGACGATCTTGAAACGCTGAAAGACGGCTGGCCACCACAAGTCCTGACTATGCAACGCAACTGGATTGGTCGCTCACAAGGCATGGAAATCACTTTCCCTTCAGCGAATCCGGAATTTTATGCAGACGGTTTAACTGTCTTCACAACACGTGCCGACACTCTAATGGGTGTGACTTATGTTGCAGTGGCGGCAGAACATCCAATGGCATTAAAAGCTGCGGAAAACAATCCTGAACTTCAAGCCTTCATTGAAGAATGCCGTATGGGTTCTGTGGCAGAAGCGGATCTTGCGACTGCTGAGAAGAGAGGCATGGCAACAGGTTTTTCTGTAAAACACCCTGTAACAGGTGAAGAAGTTCCTGTCTGGATCGCAAACTACGTGCTTATGTCTTACGGTTCAGGTGCGGTGATGGCAGTGCCTTCACACGATGAACGTGACTTCGAATTTGCCAATAAATATGGCTTAACCATCAAGCAAGTGATTGATGCCAAAGGTGCTGATGATAGCGAGTTTGATGCAAAACAATGGCAAGAATGGTACGGTTCTAAAGAAGGTAAACTGGTTAATTCAGGTGAATTTGATGGTTTAGATTTCCAAGGCGCATTTGATGCTTTCTTGGCAAAACTAGAACCACAAGGTCTTGCCAACGTGAAAGTTCAATTCCGTTTACGTGACTGGGGTGTTTCTCGTCAACGTTATTGGGGTTGTCCAATTCCAATGATCAACTGTGACAAATGTGGTCAAGTGCCAGTGCCTGAAGATCAACTGCCTGTGGTACTTCCAACTGATGTTGTGCCAGACGGTTCAGGTAACCCGCTGAACAAGATGCCTGAATTCTACGAAACCACTTGTCCTTGCTGTGGTGGCGATGCGCGTCGTGAAACAGACACGCTAGACACATTCGTAGAATCTTCTTGGTACTATGCACGTTATGCATCTCCAGACTTTACCGATGGCATGGTGAAACCTGAAGCAGGTCAAACCTGGCTTCCAGTAAACCAATACATCGGTGGTGTTGAACACGCAATTCTGCACTTGCTCTATGCACGTTTCTTCCACAAATTGATGCGTGACGAAGGCGTGGTACAAGGTAACGAGCCGTTCACCAACTTGCTCACTCAAGGTATGGTGCTTGCGGATACTTATTACCGCGAAGCGGAATCAGGCAAGAAAACCTGGTTCAATCCTGCCGACATCGAACTTGAGCGTGACGAGAAAGGCCGTATCACTTCTGCGAAATACAAAGGTGATGGTCAGGACGTCATCGTTGGCGGTCAGGAAAAAATGTCGAAATCGAAAAACAACGGTATCGACCCGCAAGCGATTATTGACCAATACGGCGCAGATACTGCACGTGTGTTCATGATGTTTGCTGCACCACCAGATCAATCACTTGAATGGTCTGATGCCGGTGTTGAAGGTGCAAATCGCTTCCTGAAACGTGTATGGCGTTTGGCAACAGGTTTCCTTGAAAAAGGTAATACTGCGACTGAATTCGATAAAGCCGCTCTTTCTACAGCTGCACAAGATTTACGCCGTAAGACTCACGAAACCATCCAGAAAGTGGGTGATGACATTGAACGTCGTCATGCATTCAACACTGCCATTGCAGCGATGATGGAGCTATTAAATGCGAACAACAAGTTTGAAGCGAAAGATGACAATGACGTTGCTGTAGCGCGTGAATCGATCACTACGCTTTTAATTTTACTTGCGCCATTTGCACCACATTTAAGTCAAACTTTATTGGCTCAGTTTGGAATCGAGTTAACTCAAGCGCAGTTCCCACAAGTGGATGAATCTGCATTGACTCGTAATACCCAAACCATCGTGGTTCAGGTCAACGGTAAACTTCGTGGCAAACTTGAAGTGTCTGTGGATGCATCTAAAGATGACATTCTTGCTCAAGCCAAAGCATTGCCAGAAGTTCAGCAATTCTTGACTGGCCCAACCAAGAAAGAAATTGTGGTACCGAATAAGCTAGTGAACTTGGTGGTTTAATTTAATTCCCCTAAATCCCCCTTTACAAAAGGGGGACTTTCCACTTCAAATAAAAAAATGAAGTCTCCTCCCTTTTTTAAAGGGAGGTCGGGAGGGATTAAATTAACCTATCCCTAACCATCTCCTTGTAGGAGAGGGAAATTCCTTCACCCTTTGGGAGAAGGTCAGGATGAGGGAAAGGATTTCACAATTCCAAACAAAGCCCGTTGCCAGCCAACGGGCTTTGACTTTACAATTCGGTTCAGGATTTCAAATATTTCCCTAAGGGAAAAAGAGGATACTCATGCATTTAGGCAAATGTTTAGCAGCAATTGTTTTAACTTGTGGTCTAAGTGCAGGCCTCGTTGGCTGTGGCTTTCATTTAAAAGGAACCAATCCGAGTTCCGCACCTGTAGCTTACTCAGTCATGAGTCTGGCCTTGCCTGACAATACTGAAGATCTTCAGGAAAAACTAGCCGTTTATCTGGGTGCTGCCGGAGTACAGCTGAGTAATGCACCTAATGCTTATGTCTTACGTGTCCTAGATTACACCCCTCGCCGTCTAGAATTGAATGGCAAACTGGTAGAAACCTTATTGCGTCTGAATGTTACTTTCCGAATTGAAGATGCACAAGGCAATCCGGTGACTGAACCTCGTACAGTAATCGCGACCCGTACCTATCAATATGATATTGAAACCGTGAATACGGATGACCAGGAACAAAAATTCTTAAATCAGGTCCTGATTGATGATGTGGCCCAGCAGATTGCCCGTCAAATTTCATCGAATCGTTTGCCATTGGCAAAACCAGAAACTTCGACTCAACCAGCCAAATAAGACGACCCAATGAAACTTGATTACCTCCAGGCATTAAAACGTGTCAATGAAGCTCGCGGTGCCTGGGTGTTGCATGGTCAGGAACCTTTGCTGGAACAGAATCTGGTAGATGCCTTTCGTAGCAGCTGGAAAGGCCGTGAAGTTGAACGCCAGCGTTATGATATTAGCTCTGCCTCTGACTGGAAAAATGTCTTCAATGCTTTAAACAGCCTGTCATTATTTTCTAGCCAATTGGCAATTGAAGTGCATGGCAATATCAAACCGGATGCCAGTGGTCTCAAACTGTTAAAAAACTATCTGCAACAGGACAGTGACAACCTGCTATTGGTAGTCATGCCGAAGCAGGATGCCAGCAGCCTGAAATCCAGCTTTTTCCAGACCATTGATGCCAATGGCGTAAATGTATCGCTAGTGGCCAACTACCCAAAAGATCGTCAACAGATCCTCGGAATTGAAGCGGAAAAACTAGGAATTAAGCTGGCCAATGACGCCTGGCAATGGTTAGAGCAGCATCATGAGCACAATTTGCTGGCAGCCAAAAATAGCCTGATGCGAGTGGCGGATACTTTTGCTGAAGTAGATATTATCCAGATTGACCATCTACATGCCTGTTTGCAGGACCAGTCCCGTTACAGCACCTATGACCTGAGTGATGCCTTATTAAATGGGAATCTGGCGCAATCAATTAAGATTTTCCAGTATCTGATTGCATCAGGCGAGCCAATGAGCCTGATTTTGTGGAGTATCAGCAAAGAAATGCGTCTATTGATGCAATTATTTGAACAGCCACAAAATGCCTTACAAATCGGTATCTGGAAAACCAAAGTTAGCCTATATCAACAGCCTTTACGTCGACTTAGCCCACAAACCTTTTTAGCTTGGCCGGCCCTGTTATTAAGAATTGATGCTTCTATCAAAGGGTTGGGGCATGAAAACCCTGAACATTTGGTGCAGCAAGCCATTGCCAGCATGTGTGGCAAAACTTTATTTCATTAATTGCTTAATCATCAGATAAATAAAATAATAATCATTCTTATTTGTTAAAAAAATTCACGATTTATCCTTAATTCGCTTTTATAATCACCCACATATCTCTGACTTAGATCTGTTCACTATGCCAAAAATAAAACCGTCCAAACTGATCATGGCAGTAGTCATTGCCATTGCACTTATAGCCACCGGGTGGTATTTCCTCAAACCTGAACAACAGCCAACACAATACATTACTGCTGAGGTGACTCAGGGAGATATTGAAAACTCGGTACTGGCAACAGGTGTACTGGAAGCCACCAAAATGGTCAGTGTCGGTGCCCAGGTTTCGGGTCAGGTTAAAAAAATGTATGTGCAACTTGGCGATCAGGTCAAACAAGGCCAACTGATTGCCCGAATTGACTCTGTTCGTCAGGAAAATGATTTAAAGACTGCTGAAGCCAGTATTAAAAACCAGATGGCACAGCTTGCCGTGAAACAGGCCAACCTCGCTAAGGTGGAAGCCGAGTATAAGCGTCAGCAAGCCATGTATGCACAGGATGCGACTTCCCGTTCAGAGCTGGAATCAGCCTTGGCAAGTTATAAGACAGCACAAGCGGACATTACTGCAATTAATGCACAGATCGAACAGTCACGTTTAACTCTAGCCACTGCGAAAGAAGATCTCGGTTATACCCAAATTGTGGCGCCAATGGACGGAACCATTGTAGCGATCGTGACTGAAGAAGGTCAGACTGTAAACGCCAATCAAAGTGCACCAACGATTGTGAAACTGGCGCAGCTGGATACCATGACCATTAAAGCGGAAATTTCTGAAGCCGATGTGATGAAAGTTCAGGAAGGTCAAAGTGTTTACTTCACCACTTTAGGTGACAGTGAAACCAAACACTATGCAACATTACGTCAAGTTGAACCTGCACCGGACTCGATCAATACCGAAACCAACAGCACATCGACTTCATCATCAAGTACTGCGGTGTATTACAACGCCCTATTTGATGTACCGAATGAAGATGGTAAATTACGTATTGATATGACTGCTCAGGTTTACATCATTTTAGATGAAGCGAAAAATGTGCTGACTATTCCTGCCGCAGCGGTGCAAACCTCAAACCGTCCGCAGCGCCGTGCACAAAGTTCCGATAGCGATACAACACAAGCCAATAATGCTGCCGCTCCTGCTGATGCGAAACAAGGTGAAAATAAAACGGATCGACCTAAACGCTTAGAACTCACTGAAGCAGAAAAAGCTTTGGTTAAACAAGGAAAAGCAACTGTATCGATGGTTCGTGTATTACAAGCAGATGGTTCTGCAAAACCTCAACCTGTATTAATTGGTCTGAATAACCGCGTCACAGCTCAAGTCATCCGCGGCTTAAATCAAGGCGATAAAGTGGTGATTGCAGATGGTTCAGATACTTCAAATGATTCAGCTAAACGCAGCAACCGTGGTGGTGCTGGCGGCCCAATGAGAATGTAATTATGAGTCAAAATCAAACACCTCTACTTGAGGTTAAGAATCTGACTCGTGAATTCCCCGCCGGTGAAAGCACTGTTCAGATTCTTAAAGGGATTAATCTTGAGATTTATCCCGGTGAATTAGTGGCAATCGTAGGTCAGTCGGGTTCAGGTAAATCAACCTTAATGAATATTTTAGGTTGCTTGGACAAACCCACCAACGGTAGCTACAAAGTTAAAGGACGTGAAACCCGTGAGCTTGAGCCTGATGAATTAGCTCAATTGCGTCGTGAGTATTTCGGCTTTATTTTCCAGCGCTATCACTTATTGGGTGATTTAAATGCTACGAGCAACGTTGAAGTACCCGCAATTTATGCCGGTGCCGATGCGACCGAGCGTAATGCTCGTGCCAAGCAATTACTGACCGATCTAGGACTGGGGGACAAAACCCAAAACCGTCCGAGCCAACTGTCTGGTGGTCAGCAACAACGTGTATCGATTGCTCGTGCCTTAATGAACGGCGGTGACGTGATTCTTGCCGATGAACCCACCGGTGCACTGGACAAGAATAGCGGTATTGAAGTGATGCGGATTCTGCGTGAGCTGAATGCCAAAGGTCATACCATTATTCTGGTCACGCACGATCATAACGTGGCAAAAAATGCGACACGTATTATAGAGATTTCAGACGGGAATATCATTTCAGACAAACCGAATGTGCCTGAAGTTGATGATGGTTTCGAGAAAGAAAATCTGGTTCGAAATGAACAAAAGAAAATCTCGAGCTGGCGTTCTGCAGTAGACCGTCTCGGTGAAGCTTTCCGTATGGCCTTATTGGCCATGAATGCACACCGGATGCGGACCTTCCTGACCATGCTCGGCATCATTATCGGGATCGCGTCGGTGGTTTCAGTCGTTGCCCTCGGTAATGGCTCACAAAAGCAGATTCTGGAAAATATCAGCAGTCTTGGGACCAATACCATTACCGTGTTCCAAGGCCGGGGCTTTGGGGATAATTCCCGAACTGCACAAGTGAAAACCTTGATTCCTGATGATGCTACTGCCCTATCGGAACAACCTTATGTCGATGGTGTCAGTCCATCGGTCAACAGTAGTGTCACCGGACGCTTCAAAGAGATCGAAGCATCGACCACGGTCAACGGTGTCAGTGAAGACTTCTTCTATGTCAAAGGTATGAACTTCGAGTCAGGTCAGCCCTTTGATAAAGAAAGTGTGACCGAACAAGTTCAGGACGTGGTGATTGATAGCAATACCAAAAACACTTTCTTTGCGGATGGCACTAATCCTGTCGGTCAAGTCATTCTATTGGGTAGTGTACCGAGTCGGGTGATTGGCGTCATTGAAGAACAAAAAAGCATGATGGGCAACTCAGACAGCCTGAATGTGTATTTGCCTTATTCAACCGTCATGAGCCGTATGCTGGGACAATCCAATGTACGCAGTATCATTGTGCGTATTAAAGATGAATATCCAAGTGCGGCTGCGGAAAATGCCATTTTAAGCCTATTGGTACAACGCCATGGTGCTCAAGATGTGTTTACGCAAAACTCCGACAGTATTCGTGAAACCATTCAAGAAACCACTCAGACCATGACGCTTCTGGTTTCGGCTATCGCCGTCATTTCCCTAGTGGTCGGTGGTATTGGTGTGATGAACATTATGCTGGTTTCCGTGACTGAACGTACTCAGGAAATCGGGGTACGGATGGCGGTCGGTGCGCGCCAAAGCGACATTCTGCAGCAATTCCTGATAGAAGCTGTTCTGGTTTGTATTCTGGGCGGTATCTTAGGCGTATTGCTGTCACTCGGTATCGGTCAGCTGATTACGCATTTTGCTGGAGGAACCTTCCAGATGGCATACTCAACCACATCGATTGTCGCGGCCTTTGTCTGCTCAAGTCTGATCGGTATTGTGTTCGGCTTTATCCCGGCACGTAATGCAGCCCGTTTGAATCCGGTCGATGCACTTTCTCGAGAATAAGGAATCTGATATGCATACTCTTACCAAACTTGCCAGTGCCCTGATTCTAGGGAGTTCATTGGTCGGCTGTGCGGCCGTGGTGAAAACGCCGTATGAACAACCTGCTGTACAGGTACCTAATAACTTTCAAAACAGTAAAGCTGTAAGTCAGCAAATTCATGCTGATATTCTCGCAGATCAATGGTGGACTCTATTTAAAGATCCCCAATTAAATAGTCTGGTGAATGACGTACTGGCAGCCAATAGTGATCTGGCCGTGGCCGGGATCAATTTGCAGCAAGCCCGTATTCAAGCCAGACAGACACAAAGCCAGCAAAGTGTACGTATCAGTGATGCTGGTTTAACCACACGTAGAAGCTTTGATCTGGAAAATGGCAGCAGTTCATCCGGTTTTGGGGTTAATTTCCCTGGCTTAAGCTATGAACTGGATCTGTTCGGTAAACTGGCCAATCAGACTGAAGCAGCGCGTTGGGAGGCCCTGGCATCTGAAGAGGACTTACAGGCGACTGCACAAAGTCTGATTGGTACGACTGCTCAACTGTACTGGCAGCTGGGTTATCTAAATGAACGTTATAGCGTGGTTCAACAAAACCTGGCGACTGCACAGCGTACGTATGATCTGGTCAATGTCCAGTATCGTGCCGGTGCAGTGTCTGGTCTCGATCTGACTCAAGCTGAACAGGCCATTCAAAGCCAGCAAGCGACCTTAAGCCAAATTGAACAGCAGCGTGTGGAAACACGTACGGCACTGGCAGTACTCATGAATATGCCTGTGCAACAGCTTTCGATTCAGGAACCTCAACGTTTACCGAATATTGCCTTACCGTCGATTGAAGCTGGCTTGCCTGCTAGCCTTCTCTCCCGCCGTCCTGACTTGAGAGCCACTGAACTGCGTTTGCGTAAAGCCTTGGCCAACAAGGATGCCAACAAGGCCAGTTATTATCCTTCGATCAGCCTGACTGGCAGCCTAAGTACTGGCGTAGGCACCAGTTCATCATTGTCAGATGCACTTAAAAATCCGGTGGCGACCTTAGGCGCAGGACTCAGCCTGCCATTCCTGCAATGGAATGATATGAAACGTGATTTACAGGTGAATGAACTGGAATACGAAAAGGCAATTATCCAGTATCGTCAGACCATGTACGAAGCTTTTGCCGATGTAGAGAATGCCCTGTCTAATCGCACTGAACTCACCAAACAGGTTGCGTTACAACAACGTAATGTTGAACTGGCTGAACGTACAGAACGTTTGACTGAAGTGCGTTATCGTAATGGTGCAGTGGCATTGAAAAATCTGCTGGATGCACAAGAGACTACACGTAATGCCCGTCTGTCTTTGGTGCAAACCCGACAAAGCCAATACAATGCTTATGTGACCCTGATGCAAGCTTTGGGGGGTAGCCCGATCAAGCAACTGCCTTAAGCAATACATTTAACTCAATAAAAAACCGCTGTTAGTCAGCGGCTTTTTTTGAAGTTTACATATGCAGATAAGCATTTACATTGTTGAGCTGTTCAATAGAAGGCTCATGTCCTAACAGACTGCCTTTTTCCAGCCATTGACGGGCAATTGCAATATCACGTTCTACACCAATGCCTTTGGTATATAAGCACCCCAGATGACTATAAGCATCGGCATTCACCTGCGCAGCCGCTTTACGATAGCACTGGATTGCCTGATCCAAATTGGCTTCAATACCAATTCCTTGTTCCAAAGCTTCACCTAAAGCATTTAGTGCGAGACCATTATGCTGGCTCGCAGCCTGTTGCAGATACTTCAGTCCTAAAGCCGTATCTTGCTCCACCTTCTTGCCCTTTAAATGCATCATGCCCAATTCGGCCTGTGCTTGTGCATTTCCCAATTGAGCTGCCTGATGCAGATAACGTTTGGCCTGTTCCTCATTCACTGCAAAGACTGGATAAAAATCACTATAAGCCTGATACAAATACCAGGCAGCCTTACTTGAACCTTTCGCCACCGCCTGATTCAAATATTGAATTGCTTTTTCTCGTGTCGGTAGTGGATATTCAGGCAAGCCATAAAAACGTCCCACTATATAAATCAGATCAGCTTCAGACTGTGCTGCAAGTTGCTCTTGCTGTGCGATTGCCTGAATCATTTGGGTAGCTTTAGTCGTATCTTTGGCTACCCCCACTCCGTTTAAATAGCAGAGTGCCCGACCCATATGACTAAATCGATGACCAGGATCGCTTTGCAAGGCATGTTGATAGAGTTCAAATGCTTTCTCCGGTTCATGTGCGACCAGATAGGATTCAAAATATAGTGCGGCAATCAGACTCAAGGCCTGAGGATGCTGAGTTTGTGCTGCTTCAGACCAGTAACGAAATGCCATGGTTTCATTTTTTTGCACATACCAACCATGAAAATAGGCCAGACCGATCAGAGTTTTGGCCTGTGCATCTTTATGTTCTTTAGACTGCTGTAATAGATGCTGAAACACCCGTTGACGTTGATCAGGATCAATAGTGCCGAGTAACACGCCAGCATAGTAATCATATAAACCACTCTGATCACCAAGATGAATACAGCGTTTAATGAAACTCAAAGCCTGCTGTTGATCTTTGGGCAAGATTTTGCCATTTGCATAGGCTTCGGCAATATCCTGATTGGCTGCCAAGTGATCCTGCTGTGCTGCCAGAAACAGATAATGGATCCCCAAACTTAAATCTTGCGCTGCACCATCTGCCAAATAATATTGGGCTAACTGATACTGTGAATTGGCATGTCCCTGCTCGGCATTTCGAATTAACAGTTGCAGACGTTGCTGTTCTGCAGTGTCATGATCAGATTCGGACAGCTCAGTGATGCGATACTGCGCATCCAGATGACCGCGCGCGACCGCATACCGATACCAGTACAAGGCTTTTTCAGGATTATTTAATTGGTATTGATGACCATCATAGATCTGACCTAAATGATAGGCTGCATCTTCCCCACCTAAACTATAAGCTTTTTCAAGAAAGCTAATCGCTTTTTCCGTGCTCTGCTCACGCCCCTGTCCGTTTAAATGCATCAAGGCCATACCCACATAAGCCTGTGGCAATTCCTGCTGCTGGGCCAGCCCCTGATAAATTTGATAGGCGCGTTCATAATCCGGATAATGTGGATCCGTACTTAGACGGGTTGCATATTTCAATTGAGCATCAATCTGCTCAATCCATAGATCATGATGCACGGCTTTGGCCTGATCACGTTTCACCGGATCAGGACGTTTCCACATCCAGATTGCTAAAGCCCCAATCCCCAAAACCAGCACTAGCAAAAACCACATAGCTGCTCCAAAACCAAAAGATTGTTTTTGTTATATGTATAAAAATTCATTTTAAACTTAGCATAAAAAAAAGCACAAATTGTGTGCTTTTTTTGTTGACTCAATTAGGCTTTCAGTCTTTTGCTATCAAGCTTTTTCAATACTTCCGATACCGCAACCATGGCGAAGCTAGAAGTCACTACCACTGCAGAACCATAACCACCACAGCGCAAGCCTGCGCTTGCACAAACATCTGCACTCGAGAATGGATTATCGATAGAGTAGACGCAAGTGATCCCAAATTTTTCTTTTGGCTTTTTACGGATGCCTTTAGCACGTAATTGCGCACGTAATTTTGCAAGCATTGGATCCTGTTCGGTTCTGGATAAATCGGCTACCCGGATTTTTAACGGATCCAGTTTACCGCCTGCTCCACCGGATACAATCAATGGAATCTTGTTAAAACGGCAATGCAGCATCAAGGCAAACTTTGCTTTGACGTCATCGATACAGTCCAGAATGATGTCAGGATTTCCTGACAGAATTTCTTTCACATTTTCTGGCGTCAGATAATCATCAATCAGATTGATTTTAATTCGAGGATTAATCGAGCGGCAGCGTTCTGCCATGATCTCGATTTTTTCACATCCCAGTGTTGCGGTCATGGCTGGTAACTGACGGTTAATATTCGATGCTGCGACCACATCCATATCGACCAGTGTGAGCTCGCCAATCCCGGTACGTGCCAGTGCTTCGACTGCCCATGAACCAACACCACCAATTCCGATCACCATCACATGACTGTTTTCATAATGATGAAAGCTATCGTCACCATAAATTTTGGCTACACCCGCAAAGCGGCGGTCATACTCATCATCTTGAAGCAGATCAGTCATAGGTCATCAATAGCAAGAAAAACACCAGAGTATTTTAGCAAAATCATGGGCACTTTACTGCCACTAAAATCCAGATACAAAATCAGTCAAAAAAGCCTTCTTGCGCCATCGCTAAAACACGTAAAATCGATCAAATTACAACCATAATAAACTTCACAATATTTCAATTAGGATTACCTTAAAGGGAGTCAGATCAGCATGCTATTTAACGCCCTTTTTGCCCTGATGGTTTTACTGTTCCTGCTCTATCTTTACGGTTTAACCTTTAAAAAGCAGAAAAACTATTATCTTAGTATCATGATCCGTATCCTGACTTTGGGATTATTTGCCTTGATTATTTTGGATCAATATGAAACCCAGACCCATCTTGCTCTGGTGCTTCTGACCTGGGTACTGTTTGAGAGTAGTGAAAACTTTTATCGCAAGAAACTTTCTGCGAGCAAATAAAAAAGAGGCTTTCGCCTCTTTTTCACTGTTCGGATTATTTATTCATAATGAAGAAATATTCACGATAATATTTCAGTTCAGCAATCGAATCACGAATGTCATCCATGGCTAGATGCGAAGCATTTTTCTTCAGGCCACTCATGATTTCAGGACGCCAGCGTTTTGCCAACTCTTTTACTGAAGATACGTCCAGATTACGGTAATGGAAATACTGTTCCAGTTCAGGCATTAAACGGTGCAGAAAGCGACGATCCTGACAGATCGAGTTACCACACATAGGCGATACTTTTGGATTCACCCATTTTTTCAGGAATTCAATGGTTTCACGTTCTGCATCCTGAGCAGTCAATTTACTGCGGCGTACGCGCTCAATCAGGCCAGACTGACCATGCTGGCGAGTATTCCACTCGTCCATCGCATTCAGGATACGGTCAGATTGATGCACAGCTAGCACGGGCCCTTCGGCAAGAATATTTAGGTTATCGTCCGTTACAATCGTGGCAACTTCAATAATCTGGTCATTGTCTGTATCCAGACCTGTCATTTCCAGGTCAATCCAAATCAGGCGGCTATCCGGGGTGCTGCTCATAAATGTGCAATCTTATTAGGCTATAAAACATTTATAGTAGCAAATTTATTACGTCGATGCTGTAACTGACACCCCGCTTCATGCTATTTTTGCCATCTCGCTCCCATGGTTTTTTAGGATTTGAATGGCTTTAATACGTAAACGTCGTTTAACTGAACAACAACAACGTCGTATTCAAAAACAGCATAAAACGCGTCAGGAAGAGATCGATACCTCTCAAGACCTGGAAGGGCTGGTCGTGCAGCATTATGGCCGCCAGCTTGAAGTCCAGGCCTTGTCCGTACCTGAACAGCATCCTGAAAAACCGGTCGTGGCTGAAGGCGAACCTGAGCCCTTCTGGAAGCCGATTGAACTGGGTAGTGTCTGGCGCTGCCATACCCGAACCAACCTGGAATTGCTGGTAACAGGCGACCGAGTCAGATGGCAGGCTGATCCAAATACCGGACTCGGCATTATTACGGCGATTCATCCGCGCACTTCTTTGCTGACCCGTCCTGACCGTTACCACAAGGTTAAACCGGTTGCCGCCAATATTTCCCTGATTGTGATTGTGTTTGCGCCATTGCCTGAACCAGCTCCGGGTCTGATTGACCGTTATCTGGTGGCTTGCGCAGATGCAGAGATTCCAGCGCTTTTAGTTCTGAATAAATCAGATTTGCTTAAGGAAAATGATCCAATTCTGGATTTGCTTAAAGAATATAAAGATCTGGGTTATGAAGTGATGCAAACCCAGTCCGATGGCGATCTGACAGAACTGTCCGCTCGTCTGAATGAGGAAACTGTAGCGTTTGTCGGTCAGTCAGGTGTCGGTAAAAGCACGCTGATTAATGCGATCGTCCCGGATGCTGCACAGAAAACCAATGTCATTTCTGAAAACTCAGCACTGGGGCAACATACCACGACCTCCACACGTCTGATTTCCTTTGGTGATGGCGCTGCTCTCATCGACTCACCGGGAATCCGTGAATTTGGTCTCTGGCATCTGACCTTGGACAAAGTCCAAAGCGGTTTTCCGGAAATTGAAAATCTGCTCGGTCACTGCCAATTCCGTAACTGCACCCATAAACATGAAAAGCAGTGTGCCTTACGTCAGGCAGCATCAACAGGGGAAATTTTGCCGCGCCGACTGGACAGCTATTTACGTTTAATTGACGAAATTAACGAAGCGCAGCAAAAAAATTAATTTTCTTAAGGCTTAGCCCTTGAAGCGGTGATTTTGATCACCATATTTATGAGCTATACTCTTGGCAATTTTAAAATTGTAATTAGGTGAATTGTGGAACGTTGGTTCGAGTTTATGGGGAATCACCCCTTCTTGTTTGGAACACTCGCGGTACTCGTGGTTGTATTCTTCATCATCGAAGGTCAACGTAATGGTCGCAAAATCTCTCCGCAATCGCTGGGAATTTTAGTTAAAGCAAAAAATGCCATGCTGATTGATTTACGTGATGCTAAAGACTTCCGTGAAGGTCACATCAGTGGTAGCCGTAACATTCCATATAGCCAAATTACAAAACACGTTGATGAGTTAAAAGCATCTGATCGCCCGTTGGTGTTCATTTGTAATCTTGGGCAAGTTGCAGGTTCTGCGCTTCAACAGGTAGGTCATGCAGATGCCTACCGTCTGGATGGCGGCATTACAAACTGGAAAGCTCAAGGTTTACCTTTGGTGAAAAGCAAATAATCTGCGAACAGGAGATTGATCATGGCTGAAGTTACTATCTATTCGACGACAGTATGTCCGTATTGTATCCGTGCAAAACAGCTCCTTGAGCGCAAAGGTGTTGCATACAAAGAAATTAATTTATCGAATGAAGCCCCTGAAGTGCGTCTTGAATTGATGCAACGCACCAATCATCGTACCGTGCCACAGATTTTTATTAATGAACAATTTATCGGTGGTTTTGATCAACTTTATGCCCTAGAGCGTGAAGGCAAACTAGACGAATTATTGGCTTAATCTACTAAAACCTACCTCATATCAAGGATTAAAGAATGAGTGAAGAACAACAAGCTCAACCACAATTGGCATTAGAGCGTATTTACACTAAAGATATTTCTTTTGAAGTTCCTGGGGCACAAGTTTTTACCAAGCAATGGCAACCTGAGTTAAACATCAACCTTTCTTCTTCTGCAGAAAAAATTGATCAGACTCATTTTGAAGTGGCTTTAAAAGTTGTGGTTCAAGCGACCAATGAAGGTGATACAGCGTTTATCGTTGACGTGACTCAAGCAGGGATTTTCCTGATTGATGGCGTTGAAGAAGAGCGTCTGCCATACATTCTTGGTGCTTACTGCCCGAACATCCTGTTCCCGTTCCTTCGTGAAGCGGTGAATGATATGGTGACTAAAGGCAGCTTCCCGCAATTACTGCTTACACCAATCAACTTCGATGCTGAATTTGAAGCGAACATGCAACGTGCGCAAGCTGCTGCTGTTGAAGGTCAAGCTTAATCACTTGATCTTGAAGTTAAAAAAGACCGCAATAGCGGTCTTTTTTATGGCTTATTTAAAGGCTTGATGCCCCTGCTTTTTAATCTGATCCATTTTCACTGTGAGAGTTTGGGCTTTGGTTAGCTGATTGGCTGCAACAAATTGTTCAGCTTGTTTAATCTCTTTCAATAAGTCAGTTAACAATCCCTGATAAGCCGTAACTTTCGCATCTTTGGATTTTAGCTTTTGCAGACCTGATGGTAAATTTTTCTGGCAAACTTCCACAGATTTTTGCATACCTTGCAATGCTGCCCGCGCCTCTTTGCTATCTTTGGCAGATTTGAAATTTTTTAAATGATGGTCGAGTTCATGCATATTGTCATGATAGTGACTGTCTTCTGCCATGCTCGACGTGGTGATCCCCACTGTGCCCATCACAAAAATCATGCTGATTAAAAAATTTTTAAACATCCTTATTATCCTGTATTGTTTTTATATTAAACATCTTAGTGGGAAAGTCCTGAAAGATAAATTATTTTGATCCGAATTCTTGTATCCCTTGTCATCAGACTTACATCATTAACAATTAAAGTTAAAAATAAAAACCCCTCAATAATGAGGGGTTTTCTTTGCTGAAAATTGATCTTTTAAAAAGACTTATTCTGCATCCAGCATCAGTTCAGCACTCATGCCTACTGTGTTATAACCCGCATCGACATACATGATTTCACCAGTGATCCCGTTTGCCCATGGTGAGCACAGGAACAAGGCTGCATTACCGACATCTTCAATGGTCACATTGCGTTTTAGTGGAGCCACTTTTTCATTCAGATCCAGCATTTTACGGAATGATTTAATGCCAGACGCCGCCAATGTACGGATTGGACCTGCTGAGATCGCATTCACACGGATACCTTCTGCACCCAGGCTAGATGCCAGGTAACGTACACCTGCTTCTAAAGAGGCCTTCGCCAGACCCATCACGTTGTAGTTTGGCATCACACGCTCAGAACCTTGATAAGTCAGCGTTAACAGGCAGCCTTGACGTACAGCCAGTAATGGCTTCGCAGCACGTGCCATCGCGATAAAGCTGTACGCACTGATGTCATGGGCAATCTTGAAACCTTCACGGTCGGTTACATCAGTAAAGTCACCATCTAGGGTATGTGCTGGCGCAAAACCGATTGAATGTACGACGCCATCCAGACCATCCCAGTGTTTTGCCAGTTCTGCAAATGCATTGTCAATTTCTGCATCTACTGCCACATCACAAGGAAAAACCAATTCAGAACCGAATTGTGCAGCAAAATCATCTACACGTTTTTTCAGCTTTTCATTTGGATAAGTAAAAGCGAGTTCTGCACCTTCACGATGTAATGCCTGAGCAATACCAAAAGCAATTGATAATTTACTTGCAATACCTGCGATCAAGAAGCGCTTACCCGCCAATAGTCCTTGTGCCATGTGAATCTCACTCAAAATAATTTATATGCATGATGCCAAGTCTAAAGCATTTTAGAAATTGCATAATGCGCCTTTTTTCACTGGATCATAAATTGGAATCCAGTTTCCGACCGATGTAGGGTTTTATCTTAAATCGCCAGATGTAAAGCCTGATGGGTATTTTTCCAGAGCTGCTGTGCTAGTTCATCTTGATCCATGTGCAGACTCTTGGCCAGGCCTTGCAGGACATAAGGCAGATTGGCAGGCGTATTGCGAGTTCGCTGCTCAGTAGAATGCTGGCAACATAAAGGCGTCATGTCCGGACAATCGGTTTCAAGCACCAGATATTCCGGCCCTACCTGTTGTACCACCTGATGCAGTTTTTTAGCATTCGGATTGGTGATTTGTCCTGTTATTCCAAGCTTGAAGCCCAGCTTGATAAAGGCTTTGGCTTCTTCAATCCCGCCACCAAAGGCATGGGCAATACCGCCCTGTTTAAACTGATGCTGTTTTAGAATCTGTAAAACATCGGCATGAGATTTACGGATATGCAGTAACACAGGTTTATCAAACTGCTGCGCCAGTTCCAGCTGTGCAGCAAAAAAATCTTTCTGTTTCTGAAAAAGTTCCGGCTGTTTATGCCGTTTATCGAAAGTATCCAGACCAATTTCACCAATGGCAATACAAGGCTCTGTGCTTAATAACTGCTCCAGATCCTGTAAATGCTCAGGTTGATGCTGCTCAATATAAAATGGATGCAGGCCGGGTGCCAGATGACTTTGAGGCGCATTGTCTAACTGATTAATAAAATGATGCGTCTGCAATAAATCCTTAAACCGGCTCTGTAAAAAACCAATTAAGACCAGATGCTCCACCCCTGCTGCTTTGGATGCATAAGCCAGCTGTTCCCGATCATGATCGAAATCGGGAACATCAAAATGGGTATGGGTATCAAATAACGAAACCATCAGCGTGCTTTGGCAGGAGTTGCAGGCTCGGCTTCTGAAGCAGCGTTCTCTGTTTGAGGCAGATATTCAGGTTTCAGAATGCCATTCAGCTGTTCATAAGGAATGACCAGACGTGGCAAACCCACCACATAAGGACCAATCTCATATTCGGCATATTGCAGCGCCAGTCCCTGTTTAGACAGGTAAAAATTATCTGTCAGCTTAAATTTCCAGGCCTGTTCATATTCAGCTACATCATTGGCCAGTTTGGATTCCATCACCCAGATTTTAAAAGCCTCATAAGCTTTGGCTTCGAGCTGAGCCTTTTGTTTAGGCAGAATGATATCATCCAGCTTAATCAGCTTTTTCTGCTCAAGATCAAAATTGTAGTAGGTTTGAGCAGAAGCGCCATGCGCACCACCGAGATAATGGGTACTGTTTAAGACCACAGTCGCGAGTGGATCACCAGATTGTAGAATTCTCGGTTTGATCATCAAGCTGATACTATGGCTGGCACTGAGTGCTTTCAACTCCTTATCCAGATTCAGGAAAGTCTGCATATGCGGCTGAATCTGCTGTTCAAGCTGCTGTTTTGGAGTTTTGACATTGGCTAATGCAGTTTTTGGTTCGGAAGCAGCGGCTTCAGCTTCACTTGCTGCAGATGCTTTCGCCGGTTCAATCGCATCAATAGACAAAATGCCCTGTAGCTGCTGCAGAATCTGCTGATCTATCCATTCATCGATAAATGGCTGATTGCTTTTCAATCTCTCGATAGAAATCTCAGGACAGTTTTTTCCTTCACATTCAGGCAAGGCCAGTTTCAGCTTCTCAGTATCACCACTCAGCTTCAGCACTTCAGGCTGAGCCTGTACCACTTCAGGCGCAGCAGGCTCTTTCGGCTCTTTTTCCTTAGGCTGGCAGGCACTCAGCAAAACCGCTGATGCCAATACTGACAGACATAAAACATTCTTATAATTTGACATGCATTAACCTTTGTTCAACATCATTATTTATCCTTGCAGGACCTACCTGTTAGAACATATTCTGATAAATATCCACTTTCAAGACTTGTTGTGTTTGTTCTTTGGTTAAATAGATGTCCAGTTGTTTGGCATCTTTGCTAATTTCCTGACTACGATAATGTAAGCCAATTCCTTCCTGATCGAAGAACCAGTCCGCCTGCCCCCAGTACAGTTTTTTTGGTGCTTTCTGCTGGACTTCTGCATTATTGTCCTTTAACCATTTTTGGTAAGCCTGCTGCACAATCTGATCCATCTGCAATTGCTGCTCAGGATTGATAATATCTAGCGGACTGAGTATTTTTTGCTGCACACGGTCAGCCACAAAGAAATAATAGCGTTCATTGACGCGGATATTTTCCTGAGTGCTGTCTACCCCAATTTGCATTAACACAAATTGATTGCGCTGATAAGGAATACGGGTATACAGCGATAACTCATAGGCTTTATTCAGTTTGAGCTGGGCTTGCCAGGCATCTGATTTTTTTACATACGCATTAACCGCCTGCTGCAGACTCATATCCTGCTTTAGGCCAATCTGATCCTGAATGACTTTTGCTTGCTGCTTTTCAATAGACTGGTTTAGCCAGGAATCAGCTGTCTTTAAGGTTTGAATATCCAGATTAATACAGTTTTTAGTTTCACAAAATGGCAAAGCAATATCGGCCGATTTCTCCTGGATATTCAGATAAGGCAAAACTTTGGCTTTTTCTTCAGGGGTGACTGCTGCAGATTTTTTCTGTTCCGTCACTGGCTGTTCTTTTTCATTTTTATCACATGCACCAAGTAACAAACTGCAGCCAATGACTGAACCGAGCAGGATTTCCTTACTAAACTTCATGATTTTTTAGAGATATAAGTAATGAGTCGTCTAAATGTAGCACAAAATAAAACAGCTTCCGGAGAAGCTGTTTAACATTTTCCAAGCCTGAAGGCTTAGTGTTCGCGTGTGTTACGGAATACGATATCCGGATAACGTTCCTGCATCAGCTGTAAGTTCACTCGGCTTGGTGCAAGATAAGTCAAATGACCACCACCATCAACAGATAACTGGTCATGGGCTTTTTTCTTGAATTCATTAAATTTCTTCTCATCTTCGCAAGATACCCAACGTACTGTATTGATGCTCACCGGCTCATAAATACAGTCCACCTTGTACTCTTCTTTCAGACGATACGCCACCACTTCGAACTGCAGCACACCCACAGCACCAACAATCAGGTCATTGCTGTTTTGTGGCATGAAGACCTGAGTTGCACCTTCTTCAGACAGCTCTTTCAGACCTTTTTGCAGCTGTTTTGACTTCAACGGATCTTTCAGACGGACACGGCGGAACATTTCCGGTGCAAAGTGCGGAATACCGGTAAATTGCAGTTTTTCACCTGAAGTGAAAGTATCACCGATCTGGATGGTACCGTGGTTATGCAGACCGATAATATCACCCGGCCATGCTTCTTCCAGATGCTGACGGTCACCAGCCAGGAAGGTCAAGGCATCGCTAATGCGGATATCTTTATCGATACGCACATGCTTCATTTTCATGCCTTTTTCATACTTACCTGAACAGATTCGCATGAAAGCGATACGGTCACGGTGTTTCGGGTCCATATTGGCCTGAATCTTGAAGATAAAGCCTGTAAAACCTTCTTCATCTGCCTCTACTTTACGGTCTTGAGTTGGATGCGCTTTGGGAGGCGGTGCATATTCGCTAAATGTATCCAGAACATGGTCGACACCGAAGTTACCTAAAGCTGTACCGAACAGCACTGGAGTTTGACGGCCTGCCAGGAATTCTTCACGATCTAATGGCTCATTGGCCATTTGTACCAGTTCCAATGATTCTTCAAATGCCGCCCAAGCCAGCTCACCGACTTTTTCACGTAAATCAGCGTGGTCATAGCCATCACGAACTTCGATATCAGTAATCACTGAACCAAAACCGGCTTTATAGACATAGAACTTTTCTTCGAGCAGATTATAGACACCAGCGAAGTCACGTCCTGTACCGAGTGGCCAGGTAATCGGGACACATTTAATTTTCAGGACATTTTCGATCTCATCCAGCAGCTCTAAAGGCTCACGGATTTCACGGTCCATTTTGTTGACGAAAGAAATGATAGGAGTGTCACGCATACGACACACTTCCATCAATTTGATGGTACGTTCCTCGACACCTTTTGCACCGTCAATCACCATCAGCGCTGAGTCTACCGCAGTGAGGGTACGGTAAGTATCTTCCGAGAAATCTTCATGCCCCGGGGTATCCAGCAGGTTAATCATCTTGTCCTTGAACGGGAACTGCATGACGGACGTGGTGATCGAAATCCCACGCTCTTTTTCCATTTCCATCCAGTCAGAAGTGGCTGCACGATCCGATTTACGGCTTTTCACCATACCTGCAACCTGAATGGCCTGACCCCATAACAGCAGTTTTTCTGTCATGGTGGTTTTACCGGCATCGGGGTGGGAAATAATAGCAAAGGTTCTACGAGCCTTTACCTCTCTAGCTAATTGATCTTTAAACATGAGAAAAATCTACAATATGTACACAGTTATGTACACATTTCTAAATATGTACTAAAACTGAAAAAGTGGGAATTCAAAATTGGCGTAATTGTAGCAGATTTGAATAGGATTTTACTGATTGCGGATATGTCTTGATTTATCCACAATTGAAAGTATTGTTATCTTTTTAATCTATATCTTTGCTTCGGACTTTTCGGCTTATCAGGAATGGTGCGTTTAATCAGACCAGCTTCTATTGCAGGATTTAAGTAATTCCTTTGGAATGTTGCTCGATGAGTTAATCCAACCAATTGCATCAATTCAGCTAAAGTATAATCTTCTTGCTTCATTGCCGAAAGTAAACGCTGAACTTGGTCGCTCACTTGTACGTTAACTTGAGCGGTAACATGATCGCTATCTTGAGCGGTATCAGTTGAACTAAGAATGGCATCTAAAATCATGTGTAAGATGAATTCTATAAACGGGGCTGAATCAGTACGATCTGTACTTGCTTGCAACGCTTCGTAATAAGCTTTTTGATTTTGGTAAATCAAGCTTTCAACTGGAATATTGGCAAAGATTGGATTCCATCTACTTAAAATCAATGTCTGCCACAACCTCCCCATTCGACCATTACCATCTGCGAATGGATGAATAAACTCAAACTCATAATGGAATACTGAACTTTGAATCAGTGGATGTATATCGCTGTCATTCAACCAATTAAGTAAATCAGCCATCAAACGGTTAATCTGATTCGCAGGTGGAGCCATATGCACTACTCGATCACCTGACATTACACCGACACCACCATGACGATACTGACCGACTTCATCAATTAAGCCTGTCATTAAAATTTGGTGCGCTTGTAATAGGTCTTTTTCTTGGCTTGGTTGCCACTGCTGAAATGCTTCATAGGCTTTAATGGCATTACGTACTTCCTGAACTTCTTTCGGAGGTGCAATCACAGTCTTACCATTTAGAATCGCCGTGATTTGTTCTGTACTTAACGTATTCCCCTCTATTGCAAGAGAACCTTGAATAGTACGGATACGATTGGCTTTTCTGAGTTTTAAGCTGTCCTGAATTTCCTCTAAAACAGTCAAACGCCCTATATTTTCACTGATCTGAGCAATCAGATGAATGATTTTTGAGGTGATGGTATAAGGCGGTTGGTATTTCATAATAGACCTACTTTGGTAAATTTATTTTTGAATGAAGTTCACAGCTTTCACCCCAAGCAATTAAGCGTCCTTCAAACTCAGGAACTAAAAATTCAATAAATTGATTTAAATCATGTTTATAAATTTTAAACTCTTCTGGCTGTTGAACATATTTTTTATAACGCTCTTTCCATTTACCCGAACTATCTCTCTCGTTTAATAAATCGGGTTTGCCTGTTACTTTTAAAGTAAGCATCAAATGCTTAATGTAAGCTGGATGATGTTCCATCAAGTTATGAGCTACACTCACCATATCATTAATATTGTTACCTACAACGTAACCAAATTTTGCACTTAAAATTGAGTTGACCACTGTTTTATAGGGTGCATGTAAAATGTATTTAGGTGTACTAATACCCATTAGCTCAAGCTCTTTACGGATGGAAAACCACTGAAAGTTGAATTGACTATCGGTAAGGTAATGAGTTTTTATCCATAGTTTAGTAAACTCGACCAATAATTCAGATTTAGTTTTTGATGGAACTTTTGTATCAAGATCAACCTGTTCTAGTGATTCGATATATTTCTGAACTTTTAGTTTATCTTTTTGATTCTTACTCTCTTGTAAATAACTATGACGTAAGCCTAATTTTTGCTTTAGCTTTTGATATTCAGCTTCATAATCAAAAAAGTATATTTGCTTTGTAGCTTCGTTCTGGACTAAGTTTTGGAATTCGACGAACTCAGTATTCCACTGATTAATGATTTGATTATTCTTTATTTCAGGCTTTAAATAATGACACTCTAAAGTAAAAACTTTTGTTTTAATTGATTGAGCGACTGTAGAATCATTCACTACAAAGGCATTTGCATTATTGTTGTAGTAAATATCTTGCATTGACTGCTTCTTCGCTTTTTCTGTTGGTTCAAAATGATTAAAAATCCACAGTAAGCAAGCATTGTTATCTTGATAAAAAATCTTACGATCAATAATCACATTCAAAAAAGTTGTAGAAAGTTGTCCTTCAAAAACAACTAATTGCTTTTTATATAATGAAGATACATCTGGTCTACGCCATTGCTTTAGATCAATACTTTTACGAACTTGCTCAATATGAATATCACTAAAAGCTTCATCTACTTGAAGGCTTTTATATATGTTCTCTTTCAGCAATTTATGTTGTTGAGTTTCTTTCGCAATTTGATACTTTAGAGCAGTTTTTTCTTGCTCTGATAACTGTTTGATATGCTTTACAGGACATTGGAAGTTTGGATTATTTTCCAACTCAGGAATATGTTTAAAAAAAAATGTTGCCGAGGAATTGATCTCCATGTGATCTGTACGTCTGGCAAGGGTCACTGGGGATTGGCACCAAGCGCAAGTAAAATGAGGCTTGTTTTTATCCCGTTTATATCGCTCCCTTATTTGACTACGCCATTGAGTCAGCTCCATTTCAGACTGTTGAAAGAATACATTCACATCAATCCACATATTTTGATCTTTATCAACAATATGAACCAACTTCATGTATCCCCTCAACTTGCTTATCAAGCCAACATTAATATTGCCTTTAATCTAACCTTTACTAGCCTTTTTACCAATAACATTTTTAATAATTTCAACGACTTTTTCACTTTCAAATTGAGTTTTAAAAACAACGTCTACATCATCTCTGACATTTTGAAATAAAAGTTCTGCATGTTTAATTTTACGCTGCTCTTCTTCGGATAAGGTGTAGTTTGCCTTATCTTTCGTTTCAATCGGCTTTGTTGCATAAAGATTTTAAAGATAGAGCTTTCCTAAGTTGTTTAAATTTAAGTGACAACTTGGGTGTGAGGTCGGCCGAGCTCCGTAAACTTATTTAAGATGGCCACACGTGCATGAATCTCGTTGACTTGGCTATCAAAATTCCGAGCACTGAGCTTATCGCCTAATAATTTGATGCAGTGCATCTTGGTTTCTACCAGACTTCGCTGATGGTAGCCCGACCATTTTTTCCATAGTGTCCTGCCTAAACGTTTAACAGTGCGAAGTAATTCATTTCGCTCTAGCGAATGAACTTTTGTATCTTTCCAAGGCTTCGCATTTTTTCTGGGTGGAATAATCGCATGGGCATTTCGATCTGTGATCAACTGGCGACACCGCTTTGTGTCATAAGCACCATCGGTATAAACGGAGTCAATATGCTCATCTTGAGGAATCTGATCGAGTAAATCACCAAGTACTTGTGAATCACTGACATTATTTGTCGTAAGCTGAACGGCACGTATTTGCAGTGTTTCAGCATCTATACCAATATGCAGTTTACGCCATTGCCGACGGTATTCAGGCTGATGCTTCTTACGCTTCCATTCGCCTTCACCTAAAAATTTTAAACCCGTAGAGTCGACGAGTAGATGTAACCCATCACGACTTTTCTGGTAGTTAATTTGAATATCAATATACTTTTGTCTTCTACAAAGCGTCGTGAAGTCTGGTGCTGTCCAATCTAATCCGCAAAGTTTAATTAAGCTTTGAACAAAACCAGTAACCATGCGTAAAGTGAGTCTAAATAGAGATTTGATCATCAAACAGCATTGAATCGCTATGTCGGAGTAGGTTTGACTTCGACCTTGTTTGCCTTGAGGTTCTGCATACCATTGTGTTTTTGGATCGAACCAAATGGCAATATTCCCACGATTAATGAGAGCTCGGTTATATGCGGGCCAATTGGTTGTGCGGTAGATTTTGTGTGTAGGCTTCTTCATTTG
>NZ_DCRI01000073.1:0-29850 GCF_002324975.1 Acinetobacter sp. UBA1496
TTTCAGTATCTAAGCAAGCTAAGCTGCTGAAAGTCTCCCGTGGTTGTTATTACTATCGCCCAAAACCTGTGAGTGAATCAGATCTGAAGCTGATGCGCTGTATGGATGAGTTACATATGCAATACCCTTTTGCAGGTAGCCGTATGATGCGTGATTTATTGAATCGTCAAGGACATCATATAGGACGACGTCATACACGTACTTTAATGAAGAAAATGGGCATTAATGCGTTATATCGTAAACCAAATCTAAGTCAGGCCAATCAAGCTCACCGTAAATATCCATATCTGCTCAAAGGATTGGCTATTCAGCGCAGTAATCAAGTGTGGTGTACGGATATAACGTATATCCCTATGGCAAAAGGCTTTGTTTATTTATGTGCTGTGATTGATTGGCATAGCCGCAAGGTACTTGCGCATAGGGTATCGATTAGTATGGAGGTGGATTTTTGTATTTCGGCTTTAAATGAAGCGATTGAAAAATATGGATCACCTGAAATATTTAATACAGACCAGGGCAGTCAGTTCACCAGTGATGCATTTATTGATGTATTGAAATCAAATGGCATTCAAATCAGTATGGATGGTAAAGGTCGATGGATTGATAATGTGATGGTTGAACGGTTATGGAGAAGCGTTAAATATGAAGAGGTGTATCTCAAAGCTTATAGCAGTGTCACCGATGCGAAAAAGCAATTGAGTGCATATTTTGAATTTTATAATTTGAAACGACCTCATTCGAGTCTGGACAAAATGACTCCAGATGAGTTTTACTATGACCAGCTACCACAACAAAATAAGGTAGCTTAACTAGAGCAGAATATCACTTATAAATAAGCTTTTAGTTGTTCAAACAAGTGGGACCACCTCTCTACGTTTTATAGCCTCTCATACTAAATATACTATTACTGTGTTGGTTCGATTCTGAACTGGAAACTTTGTGAACGTTGATACATCAATGCTAAATTTGAATCATCACGTTAGACGCACATTTATTGTTAAATATTTGAAGGGTTTCATTCAGAAAACCATATTTATATTCAGGGTTAAAACAGGTATCAACATGCAACGCTATGTAAGCGATGTAAATACCTCGAATAAAGATCTAATCTGAATTGAATGACTTAACTAAAGATGCTTTTACATTGACGTATTTGGATACAGCTCCGCGATTGGCTTATTTTATATAAAGGTTAAAGTGATTAATGCAACTTCCAGTGATAGAGACAGTTCTCCAAAGGAGTTTATTCTATGGCTAAATCAAGAGCAAAACACAAGCAGGTTCAGCAAAAGGATAAAAAGGACAGTGCTCAGAATGAAGAGCAACAACAGCAACAGCAACAACCCTCTAAACCATCCCGTGCGAAAAAGCGTAAATAAGATTTAAACTGATTCAACAAAACCCTCAGCTGAGGGTTTTGTTATTTTTTAAGGTTATTTCAAAAACAACTTGGAAAAAACATCACTAAAAATAACAGGATTTTGACTTTAAATTTTTCTGTATTCCTTAAGATAAAACGAATTACTCATTAAACAGCGATGCGAGCTATTGTGAAAATTCCCAAAATCCTGCTTTTAATATTTTCCTCAAGTATATTACTTACTGCCTGTCAGCCACCGCCTTCAGGTGAACCAGCGGGCTGGAAAAGTCCGTACCTCTATTGGCAATTAAAAAAATCTGAGCTGATTAGACCAGTAGAAATTCCTGTACAAGGAGTAAAACCTCGCCAGATTCAGGATACTTGGGGTGGAGCACGGAGTGAAGGTCGCAAACATGAGGGGACTGATATTTTTGCTAAACGGGGAACACCGGTAGTCAGTGCGACCCAAGGGATCGTCCGTAAGATTGGAACCAATAATTTGGGCGGTAAAGTTATCTGGATTACTGGCCCGAATTTAAGCCAACATTATTATGCTCATCTAGATGATTATGCTGAACATATTCAGGAAGGAGACTGGGTAGAAGCAGGTGAAATCATTGCCTATGTCGGCAATACCGGTAATGCGAAAAATACACCACCACATTTGCATTATGGGATTTATCTCAGTGGGGAAGGTGCGACCAATCCTTATCCTTATTTAAAGGTAGAAGAATTGGAATAAGCGCAGGGGAATGTAAAAAAAATGTAAAAGATCGCCATCTAAAGAATGAAAAGCATAAAATAGCGTATCTCCCGTTTTTCCTGTTTTTATGAGTTTTGCTTATCGACCAGATATCGATGGCCTGAGAGCGATTGCAGTATCATTGGTCATTTTCAATCACCTCGGCTGGTCACTATTTTCTGGCGGCTATATTGGTGTTGATATTTTCTTTGTCATTTCCGGTTATCTCATTACGACCATTTTGAAGCGCGATATTGAGTCGCAGCAATTTTCAATTGCACGGTTTTATAAGAAACGGGTGATCCGTCTGGCACCTGCATATTTTACTGTACTGGCAATTGTCAGCCTGATTGCTTGGCAGGTGATGTTGCCGGGTGAGCTGACGGAATATTTTAAAAGCGTCATGTATGCCGCTGTGCTCATTGCCAATCTGTATATGCGAAATGAGGTGGGAGATTATTTCAGTCCGAATGTAGAAAATGTGCCTTTGTTGCATTTATGGTCATTGGGCGTAGAAGAGCAGTTTTATATTTTCTGGCCGCTCTTGCTATGGCTATTCTTGAGTAAAACCTCACGTAAATATCTTTGGCTTGTTATTAGTGTATTTATTGTCGCTTTAGTTATATACGCCCAGCAGCAACTGACTCATAATCCAGCCAAAGCTTACTATAGCATGCCGGTACGAGCGTTTGAGTTATTGATTGGCGCATTGATTAGCTGCTTGCCAAAACTGAATCTGCCAAAAAAACTATTACAGGGATTGGTCTGGGCTGGAGTAAGTGTTCTATTTGCAACTGCAATTTATTTTGATCAGCAAACACCATTCCCAGGACTGATGGCATTGATCCCGTGTCTTGCAACAACACTGATCATTTATCTAGGACAATCTATATCTTCAAGTAATTTATTACTGAGTAATCGTCTTAGTACATGGATTGGCAAGATTTCATATCCTCTGTATCTATGGCACTGGCCAATCATCGTGTTCTTTGGTATTTATATGCTGCCCTTGAATCTGGAAAATCAGATTATTATTGTTTTTCTATCACTTATATGTGCATTTCTGACTTATAAACTGGCTGAAACACCACTGAAACGCTTTGTGATGGCTGCAAATTATAAAGTGATTATTCTTGGGTTTCTGTTACCTGCAGTCAGTTTTATTGCGATCGCCCAAACCATCAAAACACATGAAGGTTTCCCGGAGCGTTTTCCAAAATCGGTGCATGACAAACAGGAAGCATTACACACGTATGCACATGTGATTCGTAGTAACTGCATGGATACTGCGGATCCAAATGTTTTACCCAATGCTCAGGATTGTGTCTTAGGACAATCTAAAGAAGATATTGATTTCCTGTTGATTGGCGATTCGCATGCCAATGCCTACACAGCAATGCTGGATGAATGGGCAAAGGATGCTGATTTACGCGGTTATGACGTTACGCAAAGCTCAACCTTTTATCTGCCAGATGTGCAGCGATTTGAATTAAAGTTGAATCAATGGAAAGAATTGACCAAATTCCAAAAACGTAATGATGCTATTACTGCGCATCTTAAAGAAACCCATTATCCAATGATTATTCTGGCAGGTTCTTATGCGCAGTATTTTGACGATGATGTAAAACCTAAAGATAGTGTCCATCATACTGAGGAAGAGATATTTAGAGCAGGCTTGATGAAAGCCTTAGAAATTGCCTATCAATCTAGTGATCAGGTGGTGCTAATTAATGATGTACCACATCTAGACTGGGAAGGGATTCCATCTGATTGTAATATTCGTAAAGAGATTCTTCATCGAGACGCTGCATGTACAGTTTCTCGAAAAACTTATGAAGCACATTTAAAGCAATTCAATCAGATTCTGGCAGAAGCAAAACTGAAATATCCACAATTAAAAATTATTGATCCAACCAAAGTCATCTGTGATCAGCAGGCATGTAAAACGATGTTGAATGATGTGCCTTTGTATCGTTTTAAAGATGATAATCATCTTAATGATCAGGGTTCACGGCAATTGGGCGTTGAATATCTAAAACAGTTTGGTAATCCGCTTAAAGATTTGAAAAAAGATTAGATGGAATAAAACCACGTTTAATGACGTGGTTCTATTCCTTGGGATTTGGGTCATTGACTGATTTTGATCTTTATTTAATTCTTTCTTCTTGAACAGAAACCGGTTGCGGTTGCTCATCCATCTTATATTTGGAAGAACGTGTATTCCAGAACAGTTGTAATGTTCCCCCTAATAAAACTAAAGCAGCCAGCATAAACTGTTGATGATAGTTCAATCCAAGATATTGCAGGGCGCTAAAACTTAATCCACCAATCAGCTGAACAGAGGCAAAACATAGAGTCGCAATACTCCAGAGCTTTTTATAGGCCAGTCCATACAGTTGCAAAATGGTATAAGAGGTGAGGAAAACCACAGCGGGATTCAACATTCCGGTAAAAAAAGAAGAACTGAAAGTGAGGAACGGGTTAGCATTTAAAGTCGCGATGAAAATCGCCAGAATATACACACTATAAAGAATCTTTAAGGCGGTAAAATTGCCAAATTTTCTTGCCAGAATATAGGCAGAAAAAGCACCTAAGGCACTGCCTAAACCATATAGAATCCAGTTAAAGTTAATCCAGAATAAGCTTAATCCTAGTTCATGGCTGAGATAGTCAATCCAGAACAGGGAATGCGGAATATAGGCAAATGCACTACAGGCATAAACCGCCAGTAAACTATAAAAGACTGTATTTAAAGGTACTTGAGCAGCATGAGAAACAGATTGTTTAGCTAGATAGGGTTTAAATTGTTGTATCAGTAGGCTTAAGCAGATACAAATCATCAGGGCAAACCCACATAAGATCAGCCAGGCCGTACGTATGGAAATCTGGTCAAGATAAGGTAAAAACAGGGTAGCTAGTAAAACCCCCAATCCAATTCCGCTAAAACCAATAAAATTGATCTTAAAACGGTCTTTTAAATCGCAGCACTGAGCCACGACACTTGGTGACAAAATCATGAGCAGACCACCACTGATACCGGAGATCACGCGCCAGCTGATATACCAGATTTCAGAAAACCCTGAAAAAGCGCAACAGAATAGGCTAACCATTCCAGCTATTGCAGCAAGCTGGATATAGGTACTCATGCTTCGATCTTGAGGCAAGCGCATCGCTGCATAAGCACCCATTAAATAACCCAGTAGATTGGCACTACCCAAAAGGCTGGCAAAACTCGCGCTCCAGACAAAGGCTTCACGTGTACCAGGTAACAGGGCAGTATAGGAAAAACGCAGAATGCCGATGCCTAAGCACATGCTCAGGCAGAGAAAAAGACTAAGCTTGACCGTATTTGAGGACATCCATATACTCTTGAAGTTTTATATTTGTTCAAAAAATAGCATGAATCATCAAGCTAAAGGAGAAAAGGCTGAATAGATTTTATTGAGAAAAGAAACTCTGGATTAACAGCATGCTTCTATTTTAAATATCTGTAAAGCTTATCGCGGAACTTTTTAGACAATAAAAAACCGCATTCATGAATGCGGTTTTTTGAGTTAACTTTTATAAATTAACGCATTTTTGCCAGGAAACGGCCTAAACGGGTAATCGCTTCACGCAGTTCATTTTCTGCTGGCAGGAATACCACACGGAAATGATCCGGTGTTGGCCAGTTGAAACCAGTACCTTGAACCAATAGAACTTTCTCGGCACGTAACAGATCAAGCATCAGTTTTTCGTCATCCTCAACCGGATAGATTTCTGGATCAAGACGAGGGAAACAGTACATCGCACCTTCCGGTTTCACACAAGATACCCCTGGAATCTCGTTTAGCATTTCCCAGGCAATATTACGCTGTTCATATAGACGGCCACCTGGGCGGATCAAGTCATTAATAGACTGATAGCCACCGAGTGCAGTCTGAATTGCATATTGTGCTTGATGATTCGCGCAAAGACGCATTGAAGCCAGCATATCCAGGCCTTCAATGTAGTCCATTGCACGTGATTTATCACCAGTAATCGCCATCCAGCCTGAGCGATAGCCAGCAATACGATAGGCCTTAGATAAACCGTTGAACGATACACATAATTGCTTGCCTGCAAGCGAAGCTACTGACACATGTTCAATGCCGTCGTAAACGATTTTGTCATAGATTTCGTCTGCAAACAGGATCAGATCATATTTCTTCGCCAGATCCACGATTTGCTGTAATACATGACGCGGATAAACCGAACCAGTCGGGTTATTCGGGTTGATAATCACGATCCCGCGGGTATTTGGCGTGATTTTGCTTTCCATATCCGCAATATCTGGATACCAGTGATCTTCTTCATCACATTTATAGTGAATCGCAGTACCGCCAGACAGGTTCACTGCTGCAGTCCATAATGGATAATCCGGCATTGGAATCAGCATTTCATCGCCGTCATCCAGCAGGCCTTGCATCGCCATCACGATCAGCTCAGATACGCCATTGCCGACATACACGTCGTTCACGTGCATATCCAGAATGCCTTTTTGCTGGTAATACTGACAGATCGCTTTACGTGCCGGGAAAATCCCTTTGGAATCTGTATAGCCAATCGCATTTGGCAGGTTCAGTGCAACATCATTAATGATTTCTTGCGGGGCTTCAAAGCCGAATGGGGCGGGATTTCCGATATTCAGTTTGATAATTTTATGTCCGGCTTCTTCCATCTCGTTGGCCGCTCGTAACACTGGTCCGCGAATGTCGTAGCAAACATGCTCAAGCTTAGACGATTTCTTGATCTCGCGAGGGGGGGTGTTACCAATACCGGACATAATTCCATCCAATTAATTTTTAAGTTAAACCTATAGATTACGCAAATATCACAATCTATGCTGAAATTTCGCTAGAAATTTTTTCATCTCTAGCGTAAATATGGAAGTACTGAAGCATGACATTTAATGTCAAAGATTTAAAGGAGTTAGTGATGGGAAAACTCAATAAAACAGACCGGGAATGGCAAAGAGAGTTATCACCAGAAGAGTTTCGCATTACGCGTGAAAAAGGAACTGAACCGGCATTCACAGGCAAGTACTGGAATACAAAACAGGAAGGGACTTATGTCTGCCGTTGCTGTGGTACACCACTATTTTCTTCAACCACTAAATATGACAGCGGTTGCGGTTGGCCAAGCTTCTATCGTCCTGTGAGCAGCTCAGTTGTAGAAGAATTACCTGATACTTCACATGGTATGGTGAGAACAGAAATTGTTTGTCATCATTGTGATGCACATTTGGGACACGTTTTCCCGGATGGTCCGGAACCGACTGGCTTACGTTATTGTGTAAACTCAGCCTCTTTAGAATTACAAACACAAGAAAAAACTGACGAGGGAACTTATCCATGACCAGCATTTATCAGTTTGAAGCTGAGTTGTTAGATGGGAAAAACAAACGACTTGCAGATTATGAAGGGAAAGTACTTTTAATCGTAAATACCGCGAGCAAATGTGGTTTCACTCCACAATTTGCAGGTCTGGAAAAGCTTTACCAGAAATATAAAGAGCAGGGACTGGAAGTTTTAGGTTTTCCATGCAACCAGTTTGGTGGACAGGATCCAGGTTCAAATGAACAGATCGGTGAATTTTGCCAGAAAAATTATGGGGTTTCTTTCCCAATGTTTTCCAAGGTAGATGTTAAAGGTCCAGAAGCGCATGCGATCTTCCGTTACTTGACCAATAATTCTAAAGGAATTCTAGGAAATGGTATTAAGTGGAATTTTACCAAATTCCTGATTGGTCGTGATGGCAAGGTATTAAACCGTTTTGCACCTACCACCAAACCTGAAGATCTCGAGACAGAAATTGAAAAGGTTTTATAAGTTTATTTGAAATGTCTAATTTCTAATGAATAGAAAATAAGTTAAATAAAAAATAATTTGTAGTCAATATCCATAAAAAAACCCACTTCTGGAAAGTGGGTTTTTTTTATTTGTGTTTAGGTCTTAAAAGATTAAAGAATCGCTTTTAAACGCTGAATTACCTGCTCACATTGTGCCAGATCAGCCACCAATGCCAGACGCACATGATTTTCACCCGGGTTGCCTTGTGTAGTTTCACGAGACAGGTAACGGCCTGGTAATACTTTGATATGCGCTTTTTCCATCAACATTTTGGCAAAAGCTTCATCATTGTCCACTTTGAGCCAATAGTAGAAACCCGCATCCGGTTTTTTCAGCGGAAGCAAGTGCCCCAATTCTTTCTGGAACAGATCGAACTTGGCACGATACTGTACCCGGTTTTCTTCCACATGGGCTTCATCATTCCAAGCGGTAATTGATGCTAGCTGGTGTTGCACCGGCATCGCTGCACCGTGATAAGTACGGTATTGCAGATAAGGTTTGAGTAAAGTGGCATCACCTGCAACAAAGCCTGAACGCATGCCTGGCAGGTTGGAGCGTTTAGATAGAGAATGGAAAACGACACAGTTTTTATAGTCATCTCGGCCAATCTCGGCACACACTTCCAGTAAACCTGTCGGTGCTTCATCAAACCAGAGTTCTGAATAGCATTCATCAGAAGCAATGACAAAATCATATTTGTCTGACAGTGCAATCAGCTTTTTAAACTGCTCTTTAGAAAGAACAGCACCTGTTGGGTTGCCCGGTGTACACACAAATAACAGGGCAGTTTTTTCCCAGACTTCAGCCGGAACTGCATCAAAGTCGCCTAAGTAATCATTTTCTTCAGTACAGTTAATGAAATAAGGTTTTGCACCTGCAAGCAGGGTAGCACCTTCATAAATCTGGTAGAAAGGGTTTGGCATCACCACATAAGGCGCATCTTCACGATTAATCAGCGCCTGAACAAAAGAGAAGATCGCTTCACGGGTACCGGAAACCGGTAATACATTGCTGTCTGCACTGATGCTATTCAGTTTAAAACGACGAGTCAGCCAGTTGGCAATGCTTTCTCGTAATTCAGGTAAGCCTTTGCTGTTCGGATAAGTCGATAGATGCTGGAAATTATCGATAATCGCCTGTTTCACGAACTCGGGTGCTGGATGCTTTGGTTCACCAATTGAAAGGGGAATCAATGGCATATTCGCAGGCTGGATATCCGCAAAAAGTTTATTTAACTTTTCAAACGGATATGGGTGCAATAAAAACAAGCTAGAGTTCATGAATGTGTTACCGAGCAGTGTGTTAGTGTTGAGCATTGACCTGATGTGAGGCTTCATCCAGAGCAGCTTTTAATGCCGCTGCAAAATTGTCGGACTCTGTTTGGGTCATTGGGCTGCCATCTTTTTTGGTGACAAAGAAAATATCTTCAGCACGTTCGCCAAGCGTGGCAATTTTAGCAGAGTGAATATCCAGACCCTGCATCATAAATAAACCGCCAATTTTCGCAAGTAAACCAGGATGGTCAAGTGTCGCAATTTCCACCATATTCTGATTTAAAGCCTCATTGAGAGTGATATCGACAGTATTTTCAATATCAAAATGACGTAACTGACGCGGAATGCGGCGCTGCATCAGACCTGGATATTCATCAGAATGACTTAAGGCATCCTGTAAGGCTTCAATCACAGTCGCTTCACGTTCTGGGTCAGTCAGCAGCGTGCCAAAACGGTCAAGTACGACATAGGTATCCAGACTAAAGGCTTTGGTCGCGGTAATAATCCGGGCATCCTGAACGTCCAGATTCATGCGATCCAGAACAGCAACCGTGGTAGCGAACAGATTTGGCTTGTCTTGGGTATAGATGAAGATCTGCACGGCATCCTGCGCATATTTACGATGCGCACGCATTAATACCAATGGTGCAGGATTATCGCCATGTTCCAGAATGGCACGGGTATGCCAAGCGATTTCATCGGCAGATTCTTTCAGGAAGTAGTCGTCACCCAGTTCCTGCCAGACTTTTTCAACGTCATAGAGTGAGAAATGTTCTACCAGACGTTCACTAGCTTCGAATTTGGTATCTTCAATCAGCATTTGATAATCAACCGGACGGCCGAGACCTGAACGGATCACATCACGCGCATGTGTATAAAGCTGACGCATCAAAGATGAACGCCATGTATTCCAGAGTTTTGGATTGGTCGCGTTGATATCTGCCACTGTCAGCGTGTACAGATAATCCAGATGCTCCATATCGCCCATTTTTTCAGCAAATTCTTTGACTACATCCGGATCGGAAATGTCTTTTTTCTGTGAAGTCACCGACATGGACAAATGGTTTTCAATCAGCCAAGCAACCAGATTGCATTCACGTTCGGTAAAGCCATGGGTACGGCAGAACTGAATCGCATCGGCTGCACCAAGCTCACTATGATCGCCACCACGACCTTTGGCAATATCATGGAAAATAGCCGCTAGATAAACAATGTCACGACGTGCTAGGCGCTGGAACACGGAGCTGACCACTGGGAATTCTTTGGCAAATTCGGGTTCTTTGAAGCGGTTCAGATTGCGGATCAAGAGCAGGGTATGTGCATCTACGGTATAGATATGGAACAGGTCATATTGCATCAGGCCGGTAATCTGTCCGAAAGCTGGAATATATTTGCCCAGAACACCATAACGTTTCATCGCAACTAGCGTTTCGTACAGGCGATGCGGTGAACGAATGATGGCCATAAACAGGGCTTGGTGTACCGGATTATCACGGAAACCCTGATCAATACGTTTAGCTGCCAAAGTAAGCAGACGTAAAGTACGGGCACGTATGCCTTCAATTTCAGGACGATTAGCCAGCAAATAGAAAATTTCCAGAATGGCGCTTGGCTTTTCTGAGAAAATCTTGTGATGTTGAACTGCTAACTTGCCATCGACCAGTTTGAAATTTTCATTAATTTCTTCAATCTGGCGTTCATATTGAGGTAAACGTGGGGTAATGACTGATTCATTGAAATAAGCCAGCAGCATTTCATTCAAAGTTGAAACCTGCTGCGCGCTACGGTAATAGCGCTTCATAAACTGTTCGATTGGATAGTTCGGTGACTGACCTTCTTCACGGGTATAGCCAAACATCGCCGCAATATCTCGTTGATAATCGAATAGCAGGCGGTTTTCATCGCGCTTGGTCAGGCGGTGTAAATGATGACGAATTTCCCAGAGGAAGCTTTCTGCTTCTTCGAGTACAGCAAGTTCAAATTCTGAAATAAAGCCCAGATGCACCAGGTCATAAATACGGTTGACACGGAAATGACGTTTGGCAATCCAGCCAATCTGGTTGATATCGCGGATACCGCCTGGTGCATTTTTAATATCCGGTTCCAGATTGCTTTCAGTATTATTGTGTTGAGCATAGCGTTTGTGCTGCTCATCCATTTTCGCATCAAAAAAGGTTTTATCGGTCCAGGTTTGTGACACGATCCGGCGTGGCCACTTGGTTAAATTTTCATTACCAATAATAAGACGTGCTTCAATTAGGGAAGTCGCTACCGTAAGGTCACTGCTGGCCTGATTGACACATTCATTGATGGTACGGACACTGATGCCCGGTTTGAAATTGCCCACATCCCAAAGAGAAGAAATAAAACTGGAGATCAGCTTTTCCTGCTCTGGAGTGAAATCATCTTCAGAAAGGATCATGATATCGACGTCTGAATATGGCAGCATTTCGCGGCGGCCATAACCGCCGACTGCGAAAAGTGCCAAATCGGTTTGATCCAGTTCAGCATGATTCCACAGGAATTGCAGAGCCTCATCAATCAGGTTGGAACGGGCCTGAATGATGTCACGGATAGACTGTCCATTTTCAAAACATTCCTGAAGCTGATTTTCTACATCGCTACGCCATTGGTTGATCGCTTTGATGTCATTGTGACTTTTAATGTAATTCAGCAGTGGGGAGGTATTGATCATGAACAGTGGTCCGTTGTATTTACTTAATTTTGATTCACATTAACTTGGTCAGCAACCTGTTGAGCCAGCTCGCGAGCCTGTTCAATGCTTTCTGCACGCGCAGTCGCGACACCCATACGGCGGCGTTTAAAACCTTCAGGTTTACCAAACAGGCGTAAATCGGTATCGGCATGGGCTAAAGCAAGATTCAGGCCAGAAAATGAAAGGTTGCGATCATCGACACCTGCGTAAATTACGGCACTGGCAGCCACACTATGGCGAGCTGTATTGACTGGTAAGCCTAAAATAGCACGGGCATGCAGTTCAAATTCACTCTGGAACTGGGAAGCCAAAGTGACCAGACCAGTGTCATGCGGGCGAGGTGAAACCTCACTAAACCATACTTTGTCGCCTTTGACAAAGAGTTCTACACCAAAAATGCCGCAACCGCCCAATGCCGTGGTGACTTTATTGGCGATACGTTTTGATTCTTCCAGAGCAGCAGGGCTCATTGGCTGAGGCTGCCAGCTTTCTACATAGTCGCCTGAGTCCTGACGATGTCCGATTGGATCACAGTAAGAGGTTTCGATTTCGCCAGTTTGAGGATTTTTAGCCCGCACAGTAAGCAGGGTAATTTCAAAATCAAAATCAATCTGTGATTCGACAATTACTTTGCCCTGATTAACTCGACCACCTGTTTGCGCATATTCCCAGGCAGCATCAACTTCTTCAAAACTTTTCACGCGAGATTGGCCTTTACCTGAAGAAGACATCACCGGCTTCACAAAGTTTGGATAACCAATGTCATCACAGGCTGCGCGGAAAGATTCCAGAGAAGCGGCAAAGCGATAAGCAGACGTCGGTAAGCCTAGTTCTTCAGCTGCCAGACGACGAATGCCTTCACGATTCATGGTCAGGTTAACCGCTTTAGCAGAAGGAATTACAGTTGCAATATTCTGTTCTTCGATTTCAACCAGTACTTCTGTCGCAATCGCTTCAATTTCAGGAACAATGAGATGCGGCTGAATTTTTTGAATGAGCTGTTTGAGTTCCGCTGCATCTGCCATATTTAAGGCATAAGAAAAATGTGCCACCTGCATGGCAGGAGCATCTGCATAACGATCTGCAGCATGAACTTCTACACCTAAACGTTGCAAGGAAATCACCACTTCCTTACCTAGTTCTCCTGAACCTAGCAATAGAACTTTAAAAGCTGAAGATTGAAGAGGAGTACCAATAGTCACGTTCATGTGTATTATCCATGCTTGATTTTATGGACTTTTAGCATAACAGAACTCAATGCCGAGATAAGCCGAGTTTCATACAAAATTGTGATATTGGCCAGCAGTTTTATTTATAAAAGTTTATAGAGAATTGCATCTGAAATCAGGCAGTTCGCTTTACTGTATTTTTCATAGGGTTTAAATCATAAATACGATTTTGCGGATTGAGTTTTTTCATATGCAGAATTTGCTTGTCATTGAGCTGAAGCTGATGGAGAAGTTTCAGACTTTGTATACTCTTAAAGGCGTAAAAGGGAATGACAAAAGGACAGATAAAACCAAATATCCATAGCAATAAACCAAATCCTGAAAATTGCAGTGCATCGAGGAATACAGTGAAAAAATGGAATTGATGATTTGATATTGCGACAAGTGCAAAGAATAAAAACAGTAAAATTACACTAAAGCAAAATACAGAAATGAGATTTGGAATGCCTTTATGTAACAGGCTCCATTGGCTAAAAATGATTTGTTTAGGGTGCAGATGGATCACCTGTTGAGTCTGATTGTAGAGGGCAATGATTTTATTTTTGCCATGCTTCTGAATATAAATGACACGGACATAATCTGCGGGTTCAGCAACCACTTCTACAAAATGACCAGTAAAATTCTGTGCATTGATAAAACATTCAAAATAGCAGCCGGGTAATTCATACTGGTTAAAATAGCCAACATTTCATCACGTCGATGATGAATAAATATTTTCCCTTCAATCATTTGCTTTGGCTCGAACATGCCAACACTTTCCTTATTTTCTTCTTATATAAAAAAGACTTATATATTTAATTTAGCATAAGTCTTGAATGAGATTTCTAATTTACTAAAAGGCTTAAAAAGGCATGGGGATATAGGTATAAATCAGACCATAGGTTAAAGCAGCAGTTAAGGTCGCCATGACAATTTTCTTGAACTTGAAATACAGTCCAGCGAGTACAATAAAACCGATCAACATGGCAAAGCTTTTATCTGGCGTTTCCAATAAGGGCGGTAAAGTCGCCACAACCAGCATGGAACTGATGGCAGCAATTCCAATCGAACCCAAGGCAATTTTCAACCATAGCGCACCACGTTTTTGCGAACCCTGCTGAAATTTTTGAATCACATAGAATGGACCAAAACGTGAGGCAAAATTGGCAATTCCGACAATAATCCCGACCAAAATAATTTCAAAATTCATGATTGATCTCCTGCATATTCAGGATCTGGTTTTTTCAGTACATAGTGCTTGAACAGGCCGGCCAAAATGCCGGAACTGATGCCAATAAAGATCGCAGCGGACAAATCGATAAAATAACAGGCAACTGCTGAGACAATAATCGTGCTGGTCACGACAAAGGTATGTTTCTTTTCAAAAGCTGCCAATAAGAAACTTAAGAACAGGGCAGGTAGCAGGAAATCTAAAGCCGCCTGCAAGAATTGTGGCAGATGACTAACCTGATCAGCAAATAGGCCGCCTAGAAATGAACCTATCGCCCAAGATAACCAGCTAAACAGACTCAGACCGAGCATCCACGACTCTGACCATTCCTGACGCCTTTGTGACAGCTTGATCATACCTGAAGCAAAGACTTCATCAGTAAGACCCCAAGCCCAGACTGCGGTTTTCTTCAAGTTTAAACGATCTTGGATCAGGTTTTGTAAAGCTGGGCCGTATAAAAGATGGCGAATGTCCAAAGCAATTACGGTCAATGCAGTCATCCAGATCGAAGTACCGCTACCAAGTAGAGCTACAACTAAAAATTGACTGGCACCGGCATACATGGAGCAGGACAGAAATAAGGCTTCCCAGGCAGTAAAGCCGAACTGGGTGGCAGAAACGCCAAAGGCAAAGGAGACCGGAAGGTAAGTAAATATAATGGCCTGGCTATCTTTGGCACCTTGCCAGAAACCGGCAGGTTGCATCGCTACTGGATTGTGGTCAGACACAAAACACCTTGAGGGAGAGAGTTAAAACAGGGATTAAATCAAGATTGTGTATTGTACGCGAATTTACTAGCATAGTGCCGAAATATTTAACTGGCGATTCTGATATGTTGATGTTCAAGACACGTGCAATGCTGGTCGGTGTTTTAATCGGCAGCACCTTATTTCTTCAAGCTTGTGGAAATGACAGTCAAGCGCCAAAGGCCGAAATTAAAGCGGCACCTAAACTCTCCAATGATGCAACAACTTATGCTAATGCTGCATGGCAATTCATGAATGAAGTCGATCCGCTGGTCTATAACAAGGAAATGGAGCAGATTGATGCTCAGGTGCGTCAACCGGCCCGTAAATTAAGTACTGACTGGCGCATTAATGTGAAAATGACTGACTCAGTGACGGAAGGCAAATATGCCTTATGTCGCAAGGCTTTAACCAGTCTGGAAATCTGGGCACGTAGCACCGTTGAAAATAGCAGTAGCGTGGCACACAGACAGGCCGACTATGAGCGTGATAAACAGCAATGTCAGGGAGCAATTGCTCATCCTGAACTGGGAAATACTGATCCAAAGCAGAAAGGTAATGCAGTAGCTGAACAGTCTTAATCGGGTTTTATAATCTTCAGGCGGAACTTCGGTTCCGCTTTTTTGTTATAAAAAACGATTCTATTTATATAAATAAAAAATAATTAAAATCAAGAAATATTGCCCTGAGTCATTAAAAAAGTCCTATAGTTGACTCATAATCAAGCGATTTAGAGATAAAAGTTAATTTTTGGAGTAATTTTAAATGTTAAATAAATTGTTTTTAGCGATAAGTATAAGTACTGTTTTAGTAAGTGCAGTACAAGCTTCTCATGCGTGTGAAGTGGCACCATGTACCAATGGCTTTGATAGCGTCAATGTTTGTGAATTGCGTTCTTAAATTTTAAATCCATCTCCCTATAGAAAATTCAAACAGCAAAAAATAAAAGAAGCCTCAGAATAAGGCTTCCCATACAGTTAGACGATCATGTCTTAAAGCAACATGAACAGACGTTCTAGATACAACACTGCTCCGCCCAAAAGAATACTGAGGCCGCAGATCAAGCGTAAAGAGTGCCAAGACATGAGATTTCGTCCTACTGTATTCATTTATATTGAAAGTGCTTCCAGATAACGGCGATTCACTTCCTTCCAGTTCACCACATTAAAGAAAGCGGCAATATATTCAGGACGACGGTTCTGGTATTTCAAATAGTACGCATGTTCCCACACATCCAGACCTAGAATCGGAGTATTGCCATGCATGAGTGGTGAGTCCTGATTGGCACTGTTTTCTACAATAATGGTTTGATCAGGTGCTACGCTGAGCCAGGCCCATCCACTACCAAAACGGGTTAAGGCTGCCTTGGTAAAAGCTTCTTTAAAAGCTTCAAAGCCACCAAGCTCCTTGTCGATCGCTTGTGCAATTTCACCTTCAGGATTGCCACCGCCCTCTGGGCTCATTACTGTCCAGAACAGGGAATGGTTGGCATGACCGCCACCATTATTAATCACATTATTTTTCAAATCTTCAGGTACCTGATTGGCTTTGCTTACCAGTTCTTCCACAGAAAGATCTTCCCATTCTGTGCCTTCAATACCTGCATTGATGTTGTTGATATAAGTTTGATGATGTTTGGCATGGTGGATTTCCATAGTTTTAGCATCAATATGCGGTTCCAATGCATCATAAGCATAAGGGAGTTCGGGAAGGGTATAGCTCATTTTTAATTGTCCTTAAGCGTAATTGAGTGAGTGGAATTTTCGACTAAATTTTAAAATACGCTTGAGTTGCATTAAATACAATGAGAATTATTATCATTTATGTTGTGAGGTATGGTTTTTATAAATAAGGTGTAAAGATGCTTATGAAAATAGCAAGAAGCCAAATTTGGTAACAAAAAGCCCCAGATTTGGGGCTTTTCTTTGGTTTTAAACTTATACGTTAAAGCGGAAGTGCAGAACATCGCCGTCCTGAACGATATAAGTTTTACCTTCCAAACGCCATTTACCTGCTTCTTTGGCGCCAGCTTCGCCGTTGTACTGTACGAAGTCATCGTAAGCAATACATTCAGCACGGATAAAGCCTTTTTCGAAGTCAGTGTGGATTACACCCGCAGCTTGAGGCGCAGTAGCGCCGACTTTAACCGTCCAGGCGCGAACTTCCTGTACGCCAGCAGTAAAGTAAGTTTGTAGACCAAGCAATGAATAACCTGCACGAATCACCACGTTCAGACCTGGTTCTTCCATGCCCATAGCTTCCAGGAATTCAGCACGGTCTTCATCTTCAAGCAATGAAATTTCTGCTTCGATCTGGTTACAAAGTGGAACCACGATTGCATTTTCAGCAGCAGCCAGTTCACGTACAGCATCTAAATGCGGGTTATTTTCAAAACCGTCTTCAGCCACGTTGGCGATATACATGGTTGGTTTAAGCGTTAACAGACCAAAACCACGTACCAGTTTACGTTCGTCATCATCTAAGGTTGCAGCACGAGCAGGTTTGCCTTCATCTAAAAGAGGAAGAATTTTATCTAGAACTGCTTTAGTCGCGATCGCTTCTTTATCGCCACCTTTGGCAGACTTCGCCAAACGAGTCACTGCTTTAGTCACAGTTTCAAGATCAGCTAGAGCAAGTTCAGTGTTAATCGTTGCGATATCATCAAGCGGATCAATTTTACCGTTGACGTGAATCACGTTTTCATCTTCGAAACAACGGACAACATGAGCAATTGCATCCGTTTCACGGATATTCGCCAGGAACTGATTACCCAGACCTTCGCCTTTAGATGCACCAGCAACCAGACCCGCGATGTCCACGAATTCCATGGTAGTTGGTACCACGCGTTGTGGTTTTACGATTTCAGCAAGTTTGTCCAGGCGTGGATCAGGCACAGGCACGATACCGGTGTTTGGTTCAATCGTACAGAATGGGAAGTTTTCCGCAGCAATTGCAGCTTTAGTTAATGCATTGAAAAGCGTAGATTTACCAACGTTAGGCAGGCCTACAATACCACAATTAAAACCCATGAAATAACTCACAAAGCGTTATATAAAAATTGCCAGTGATTTTACATGAAAGCCATGACAAAGTCAGGTCATGGCTGGATGCTTTGTTGAAAACTTATGAAATAGATGTTTTTAAATTTTACGTTTATCGAGCTGATTCGATAGGGTGTCACCAGTGGCCTGAACTAGCATGACCAGAATTACCAGCACCACAATCACGGCTAGCATGATCTGCATATCAAAACGCTGATAGCCATAACGATAGGCGATATCACCCAATCCACCTGCACCGATCGCACCGGCAATCGCCGAGGAGTTAATCATGGTCACCAAAGTGACGGTAAAACCAGCCACAATCCCCGGTAAAGCTTCAGGCAATACCACATGCCAGATAATCTGCTTACGGTTACAGCCAATTGCTTGAGCCGCTTCTATCAGCCCCTGATCGACTTCACGTAGGCTTACTTCAGCAATCCGGGCAAAGAAAGGAGTCGCTGCTAAGGTTAAAGGTACAACGGCTGCCCAGACACCATAGCTGGTCCCCACAATCCAGCGGGTAATAGGAATCAGCGCCACCATCAAAATCAGGAAAGGCACCGAACGGGTAATATTCACAACCCAGCCCAAAGCCTGATTAATGGGTTTAGATGGGTAAATACCATGTTCAGACGTACTGACTAACACTACCGCCATTGGTAAGCCAATTAAAAAGGCAACGATTGCGGATACACCGACCATGATGAGGGTATCAGTAGTTCCTGTCAGTAATAAATCAATGAGTTGGTCGTGCATAGCCAATCACCTCAATTTGTGCAATGTGTTGTTTTAATTTTTGCTGAAGTAAGTCGGTATCCAGATTCAGATCAGCAACCGCGACAATCAGGCTACCGACCAGATGATTCTGGATGCTGTCGATATGACTTTGATAGAGATGCACCGGATGCTCGAACTGTTCGAAAATCACTTTCAAATCTGGTGAATGCTGAACACTAGAGGCATAGCGAAGTTTGATAATGCTATGTGTAGTATCAGCAGTGACTTCAGGACTGATCGCAAATGGCAGTTCCAGTTGTTCCAGATTCAGCAGTTCCTGGGTGATTTGTTGCTGTGGATTGGAGAATACAGACCAGACTTCACCGGATTCAACAATTTCACCTTTTTCAATTACGACGACTTGATCGCAGATTTCACGAATGACCTGCATCTCATGGGTGATTAGTACAATAGTGAGGCCGAGTTTCTGGTTGATTTCTTTCAGTAAAGACAGCACCACTGAAGTGCTTTCTGGGTCTAGTGCAGAAGTGGCTTCATCACAGAGTAGAATTTCCGGATGATGCACCAGCGCACGGGCAATGCCGACACGCTGCTTTTGTCCGCCGGATAACTGAGAAGGGTAGTTCTGCGCTTTTTCGCTTAAGCCGACCAGTTGCAGGACTTCATTCACGCGTGCATCAATGTCTGATTTTTTATAATTCGCGACTTTTAAAGGTTGTGCTACATTTTCCCAGACGGTTTTGGCTGACATCAGGTTGAAGTGCTGAAAGATCATGCCAATGCGCTGACGTAACTGGATCAGTTCAGCATGGGTGAGCCCAGCCAGATCTTGTTGATGGATATGGATATGACCCTCACTGATCTGTTCCAGACCATTCAAAGTACGTAGTAGCGAAGATTTCCCCGCGCCACTTTTTCCGATAATCCCGAAGATATTTCCTTCAGGAATATCCAGATTGATGTCCTTTAAGGCATGTACCGATTTGCCTTGTACCTCATAGTATTTGTTCAGGTTGCGGATTTTGATATGCGGAACGTAAAACGCCACCTGAGAACCAAAACTCACCATAGTATTCTCCTTATTTCCAGCCCGGGAACCAGAGCTTCGCACCAAAGTCAGCATCTAGTGCTTCCTTCACGCGAGGTGAGTTCTGATAGATTTCAACAAATTTTTTCAGCTTGTCATTTTTGTCCTGATAGTCTTCATGTACGGCAAACAGGATCGCGTAACGGTTGTCCTTGTTAGAGTCAAATAGCAATGCTTGTTCTGGATCAGCTGTTTTAGCCAGACGTAGGTAGTGTGGATAGCCAAATGCTAAATCAACATCATCAATGGCACGCGCAGTTTGCGGACCTTCAACTTCAACGAATTGCAGTTTTTTCGGATTCACTGCAATATCTTTTAGGCTAGAAAGGTGGTTGTTTGGATCTTTTAAAGTTACCAGTTTGGCTTGTTGCAATAACAGTAGCGCACGACCTTGATTGACTGGATCATTTGGTACTACAACTTTTGCGCCGTCTTTAAGTTCATCCAGACTGTTAATTTTCTTGGAATACAGGCCAACGTGAGTCGCTGCACCTTTGGCAAATGCCTTGATTTTAAAATCAGTTTCTTTCTTGGCATTATCCAAAAATGGCTGATGCTGGAAGAAGTTGGCATCAATATCGCCATGATTCAGGGTGATATTCGGTGTATTCCAGTCCGAGAACTCGACCAGTTTGACATTCACACCTTGCTGTCTGGCTTCTTCTGCTGCGACCTGTAAAGGCTTAGCAAAAGATGGGCTGATCCCAATCACCAGTTCATCCGAACCGGATTTCTTTTGCTGGTTCCACACCACCAGTCCGATAATGACGGCGGCAATAATCACCCCAACAACGGTGAATTTTGTTTTAACGGTTTGTGCCATGTTGCACCTCAAAATAAATTTATGCTGATTGTTTTTGTTTTAGGTTCGTGTTCGCTGTTGAGGCGGAGCTTTGACATCGGAATTGCTGCACTGGATGCGCACTAGGTAAGCGGTCTCCTTGCTGAAATAGCTTGTGTCTGAAACTGCCTTGTTCATATTCAGTTTTATAGCGTCCGCGCTGCTGTAATTCAGGAATCACTAATTGGATAAAATCCTGATGCGATTCAGGTGCAACCGTGCGAGTCAGGTTGAAGCCATCAATACCGGTTTCATCAATCAGCTGAATCAGTTTTTCTGCCACTGTTGCGCCATTACCTACGATAAGTGGATAACGACCACCCAGCTCATGTTGAGCTTTCAGGTCATTGGGTGTGATCTGCTGCTCTTTGAATTTGTCATTAACCGTCGCAATACTATTGGTCTTCTTGTAAGGAATTGGTTCATCATCAGCAAATTTGGACAGGTCAATGCCAACTGAGCTGGAATAATGTGCAAGACCTGCTTCAGGGCTGGCATAGGCGCGATATTCATCCAGCTTTTGCTGTGCCAGTTCATCCGTTTCTGCAGTCACGATGGTAATGCCGACAAAAATCTTGATCGCTTCAGGATCACGGCCTTGTTCAGTGGCCTGACGACGAATCTGATCAACCTGTTTTTTAATCTTGTCCGGATGATCACCACCAATAAACATGCCTTCAGTATGTTGAGTAGCAAAGGCCATACCCCGTGGTGAAGCACCGGCTTGGAACAGCACAGGCGTACGTTGAACAGAAGGTGAAACCTGGAACACGCCCTGGCTACGATAAAATTGACCCTGATGATTGACCTGGTGCACCTTGGCTGGATCAGTAAAGATACGTTGCTGCTTGTCTTTCAGCACAGCATCATCTTCCCAGGAGCCTTCCCAGAACTTGTAGCACAGCTGTAAAAATTCTTCGGCCTGTTCATAACGTAAGTCGTGATCTTTCAAGCCATTTTCACCAATCAGGCGCTGCGCACTGTCCAGATAACCAGTAACAATATTCCAGCCGATACGGCCATGGGTCAGATGATCCAGACTGGCAAAACGGCGGGCGAACTGATATGGCGACTCATAGCTGAGATTCACCGTGACCCCAAAACCGAGATTTTTAGTGACGGTTGCCATGGCAGACACCAGCGTGCTTGGATCATGGCTGGGTAACTGAATTGATTCTTTTAAAGTCAGATCAATGCCATTTTGATAGACGTCATACACCCCGGTAATGTCGGCAATAAACAGACCATCGAACAGGCCTTTTTCAAGCGTTTTTGCCAGATCAGTCCAGTAGCTCAGCTCATTAAAACGGTGTGACTCATCTCGTGGGTGAGTCCATAAACCATGATTGATATGACCCACGCAGTTCATATCAAAGGCATTGAGCAGGATTTTTTTTGCTTTTGGATCAGTCTTAGTAATTGTCATTACAATGTCCCCCGGCGTGGAGGCAGTACACCATTCAGCAAATAATTGGCAATGAAATAGTATTTCCAGCGTGAGGCATCGTGCAGGGTATGCACGCGAGCATTACGCCAGAAACGGTCCAGTCCATCTTCGCGCTGGCTGCCACGGCTGCCGGCCAGTTCAATTAGTTTTGATGATGCTTTTAAAGCAGTTTCACTACTGTGTGCACGGGCTTTGGTTACATCCAGTGAGGCTTTGGCAACCCTAGCTTCAGTTGGGTCAGCTTTAGCAGCATCAACGGAACGGCCAGCCTGTTTGAGCAAGACTTCGGAAGCACGTACATCTGTTACGACACGACCGAGTTCAAATTTGGTCAGTGGATCATCTGTAGCATTGTCTACACCAGAATCAATCCACGGACGTGCCTGACGTACACGGTTTAAGGTTTCCTCAAATGCAGCGCGGGCAATACCGGTTTCAATGGAGGCATGCAGCAATTGTGCAAAAGGTCCGGAAATGGTTGGGTGGGAATAGGCTGTATCAAAACGCACCACATCTTCTTCAAGCACGTGTACGTTATCGAATTTCACTGTACCACTGCCCGTGGTACGCTGGCCAAAACCGCTCCAGTCATCAATCAAGGTGAGACCTTCGCTGTCACGTGGCACAAAAGCCAGGAATTGCTGCTCGCTTTCATCCACGACCAATGTTGGGATGCGGTGCGCAAACAGGCTGCCGGTGCAATAGAATTTTTCGCCGTTAATGACATAGCCTTGCTCGGTTTTGCGGATCGCGGTTTGACGCTGTGCAGCAGTCTTGGTTTTGAACTCAGCTAGGGCATTACCAAAACGAGCACCTTTTAAGACTTCGGCATAGAGTTTCTGTTTTTGTTCCTCCGTGCCGTTATTGCGCAGGATTTCCAGACCATAGAAATGGTTTTGCGGAATCTGACCAATCGAGCCATCGACACCGCTCATTAAGGCAATCACTTGCGCTACGGTATAGCTAGACACTTCTGCACCACCATATTCTTTAGGTACAGTAATTGCCCAGAGGCCAGACTGGCTATAAGCCTCGATTTCTTCGAAAGGAAGAGTACGTTCGGCATCACGCTGTACCGCATTAATCTTGAACTGTTCAGCCAGATTACGGGCAATTTCCAATGCTTCCTCATCAGATTTGATGATGTGCGCATGCGCCAGCTGTTCTGACTGCAATGAAATAATATTTTGATATGAAGTCATGGCAAATATCCTTAAATCCAGGCGTGGCGGGCAGGGAGTTTATGATTTAGGTAATAATCCCCAAGTGCATGCAGCTTCCAGCGGATCGGGTCATGCAGGGTATGCACACGGGCATTACGCCAATGCTGATCCAGATTGTGCTGACTGAGGCTGGAGCGACTTCCACCCAATTCCAGTAATTTTTCCGAGATATGTAGCGCAGCATCATTGGCATAGACCTTGGCTTCAGCAACCAGAATTGAGGCTTTGGCTGCCTGCTCATCAGTCACAGATTCCAGCTGATCCAGTTCATCCAGATATTCAGCGGCTTCATCCAGCAGTAAAATCGCGGCATCGAGCAGCACAGAAGATTTGCCAACTTCCTGCAGGGTATAATGTTCTAAGCTGGCTTTTTCGACTTGCGCATCGACAATTGGACGTGCTTTTTGTACGGCAGTCAGCGTATCGGCAAAAGCAGCTTCGGCAATGCCGACATCAATCGCGACCTGCATCAATTGGGAATAGGCACCGCGGTAGTTTGGTTGATTTCCTAACAGACGCTCATCAAAAATCAATAGCGGATCAACTTCGACATGCTGAAGTTTGACGGTACCACTTGAAGTCGTGCGTTGACCAAAGCCATTCCAATTGTCGATCACTTCCACACTTTCAGCATTGCGGTCGACAATGGTTAGTACTACATGGCCTTCTGGATGAATCGCTTTAATCGCCAGCCAATGGGCAAAGCTACTGCCAGTTGAATAGAATTTCTCGCCATCCACAAAATAGCGACCGTTTTCAAGGGTAAGTGTGGTTGCCAAGGTTTTAGTATCTTTAGTATTTCGTTCCGGGCCACCATTCGCCAGACGCTTACCTTTTAGAATTTCGTTATAAATAAACTGTTTTTGTTCTTCTGTGCCCATGATCTGGATCATGTTGAGTAATGCAATCTGGTTCTGCGGAATCTGTCCAACACTAGAGTCAGCTTTATTAATAATCCGGAATACATGCGCCAGGGTTTTATTGGTAACAAATGCACCGCCGTACTGTTTCGGAATGCGCATGCCACCCAGGCCTTTCTGGCTGAACAGGTCAATCTCAGCAAAAGGTAATAGACGTTGCTGATCACGCTGATTACGGCCTTCCAGGGCAAAGTCTGCAACCTGATAAGCAGCATTAATCGCGTCGAGATCATTTTCGATGATATGAACTTTTTCAGAAGTTAAACGAGACATAATGACATCCTAAATCGATGCCAAAACGTTACAGCGAAAGCTTTATGTAATTAAGCAATTGCTTTTGCAAAGTTTATGAAAAAAGCTATTTAGCACAAAAACTGCTAGATTCTTATAAATTTGGAATATAGTAACTAATTAAAATTAAATAGATTTTGAATAATTTCTTAATTTTAAAAAATGATTTTAAAGCAGTGCATATCTGCTTTATAGATAATCAAGACAAAAAAATGTATAAAAATACTCATCGTCGTGTTGAATAAGCAACATCTTTATTTTGAATAAAAAGTTCATTGTATTTCCAGTCTGGGGTGACTAAAGTATCCGACTAAATTAGATGGTTTTAATGCGATCTGACCTAAAAACAAGTATGGAGAATTTATGCGCATCTTATACCAGTTTCCACTTTCTCATTTTTGTGAAAAGGCACGTTGGATGCTGGATTACAAAGAGCTGGAATATATTGCGCAAAATCTGATGCCGGGTGCTCATCGTGCCTTTGCCCGCCTGAAAACCGGACAAAACCGTTTACCGATTCTGCGTGATCAGGAGCAATGGATTGTAGACTCGACCAAAATCGCTCTATATCTGGATGAGCAATATCCTGAACACCGTCTGCTACCTCCAGAAGCAAGCTTGCGCCAGCAGGCATTAGATATTGATGAAATCACCCAGGAATTAGGCCGCCATGTGCGTCGCTGGATGTTAGCTCAGGCTTTATCGCATGATAATGAATCAATGGACATCCTGATTGGTGAAAAAGGCTATCTGCGTCAGTTTGAAAAATTCTCCAAGCCATTGTTAAAAACCCTTTTGACCAAGGGTTATGCCTTAACTGAAGAAACACTGGAACAGTCCAAACAATTTATCAAGGATTCGGTTGAGCAGCTTAACCAGATCCGTGTGGAAAAAGAAGGATCTTATCTCGTCGGTTCGCGTTTCTCTCTGGCCGATATTGCTGTCTGTTCGATTCTGGCCCCTCTATTGGCTATTCCGGGAACGCCGTGGGAGAGGGAAAGCTTTGAATCGATGTCGGATGAATACCGGGAATATCAAAGTCATCTGGCTGAGTTGCCATTAGGGCAATATATTCAAAAGATGTATCGTAATGAGCGCAATGCCCGTGTTGATTGGCGTGGTGTATAAAATAAAGATGAAATATAAAAAACGCGCATAAAGCGCGTTTTTTTATGAGATTAGAATTAACCCCAAAGGGCTGGTTTGATCAATATCACTTGTTTTACTGAAGCCACTGAGCAGTGAGCTAAAGTCAAACTTCGGCAGGGAACTACCACTTGAGAGATTGGTAATGGTCTCTTTAATGGTTGGGAGGATTTCAGTAATGCTGATATTCGTAGCCGTATCAGTATTACTAATGCCGGAAATCAATTCGCTAAGATCAGGCAGTTGTAGGGACGAGTTGTTACCGACTAAATTGTCAACACTATCCGTGAATGCATCCAGACCTAAACCGTCTAAGCTTGGCACGCCAGAACCGAGTGACCCGAGCAGGTCGCCAATTTCAGGACACTGAACACCATCCAGAAGATCCGAGAATTGACCTTTGCTATCAATCAGCGCAATCACAGGTTTTAGTGCGGTAATCACATTGTTGAGGTCGCTGGATAAGGTGAGTAGTGATGGGTTATTCACAAAGTCCAGTACCACTTGTACGCCATTCAGGACATCGTAAAGCGTATTTACGATTTCTGCCTGATCAGCATCAAGAACGTCATTATTCGCTAATAGATTCAATAGTGGATTGATGCCTTTTAGTACATCCGCGATGGTGTCTGGCACATTACCTGAACCTGCAGAACTGATTGCAGATACCAATGTAGTCACACTACCAACCACTGTTGGTAAAACTTGCGTAAGTTGATTCATATCAATAGATGAATTACCTGTATCAATCGATGCAAGCAGTGGCATCAGGCTTTGCGCTACAGTTTGCGCAATGGTGCCAGCATCGATATTGCCTGAATTGCTAATTAGACCACTGAGCAAATCGGTAATAGCACCGATATCAAGATTACTGCTTGCATTGCTCATTAGGTTACTGGCTAACAGATTGACTGAACTGGTATCTAAACTACCTGTTGAGCCACCGATTAAGCCGCTAACTAATTGAACGATTTGCGTAATACCAATATCACCACCTTGCAATAAGTTGCCAGCCAGTTCAGCAATTTTACTAACATCCAGATTGCCAGCACTGCCACCTATCAATCCGCTGACCAATTTGATAACTGCATTTAAATCCAGGGTTAAGGTATTACCACCCATTAAGCTGCTAAGCAGATTGCTGATTGAACCTATGTCGAAACTGCCACCATTGGCTTTCGTTAACTGGCTAATTAAATCAGTGAGGGAACTGGGATTTAAACTATTGCCAGAAAGCAGGCTGTTTAAGAGAGAATCCAGGGAAGGAGGTAGAGGGGGTAGAACCTGTAATAGAACCAATAATGCCAGAAAGACTGCCACCCAATAAACCGCTGAGTAAACTCGTATTTTACGTCTCTGTCGTGAGCACGGGACTGAGTTTAATTTTAATTGAACTAAGAATACTAAAAGCCATAACCGTTCCTTGCGAATTTTTATCTTGTTATGTTTGTTGTGTGTTTTAGATAAACCGCTCAATTCTTATTCAATTTCTATACAAGTGTAAATCTAAGTTGGATTAATCATGCTTTGCAAATTCAGTTATCAGCTTCATAGTTTTTATTCATAAATAGTTTAGTGATAAATAAGAATAATTTATTTAAAAGCGTCGCTTATCGAAAATTTGTTTTATACGACGACCGACCATAAACATGGCTTAAAACTAGTCATTGAGATGTGTCTGGCATTTTTTTTCAAATAACTGGTAATTTACGAAAAAAATCACAATACTAAGAGTTAAATGATGATGTATTTAAATAAAATGGCAAGAGATTAGAGATGGAATTAGATCGTTTTGATAAGCATATTCTTGAAATTTTGACCCATGAAGATGTCAATCTAAATGAACTCTCTGAAAGAGTAAATTTATCTGTGAGTTCGGTGCACCGCAGGATCAAACATTTAATCGATCATAATATTATCAGTGGCTTGAAGCGCGAAATTAATTATCAAAAATTGGGCTTTAGCCTGCATGTGCTGTTGCAGGTTTCCTTGAGCAAGCATGATAGCGATACTTTTGCCAAATTTTTAGAAGAATTAGAAAATATTCCGGAAGTCATTAACGCTTTCCTGGTGACAGGACAGTCTGCGGATTTTATTGTCGAAGTTGTGGCACGTGATATGGAAAATTATAGTCAGATTCTATTAAGTAGAATTGGTAAGATCGAGCATGTTGTAGCGCTGCATTCCAGCTTCGTGATTAAGGAATATAATGTCTTTAACTGTAGTGGTCTTTTAAATAAGGTTTAAAATTCCAGGTATTTTTTAACAAATATAAAAAACGCACCCGAAGGTGCGTTTTGATCTGCTAGAAGATTAGGCATCAAGTTGCGCTAAAACTTCATCAGAGAATTCAACGTTGGTATAAACGTTTTGAACATCATCCAGATCTTCAAGCATATCAATCATTTTCATGATTTTTTTCGCTTGGTCGATATCTGTGATTTCAGCTTTGGTAGACGGGCTCATCACCACTTCTGCGTTATCAGATTTTAAACCTGCAGCAGCTAAAGCATCTTGTACTGTACCGAAGCTTTCTGGCGTAGTGATGACCAGAATTTCATCTTCATCCACTTCGATGTCTTCCGCGCCCGCTTCAAGTGCTACTTCCATGATTTGATCTTCTAAAGACACATCTTCAAAAGTAATCTCACCACGTTTAGTGAACAGGAAGGACACTGAACCGTTGGTACCGAGGTTACCATCAGTTTTAGTGAAGCAGTGACGTACATCAGGAACCGTACGGTTCAGGTTATCTGTCATAGTTTCAACAATAACTGCAACGCCGCCTACGCCATAACCTTCATAGGTTACTTCTTTCAGATCGTCGTTATCTTCACCACCGGCACCACGCTGAATCGCGCGATTGATCACATCACGTGTCATGTTTACAGATAATGCTTTTTCTACAACAGCACGTAGACGAGGATTACTACCCGCATCAGCGCCACCGAGTTTGGCAGCAGTTGTTAATTCACGAATGTATTTGGTAAACAACTTACCACGACTGGCATCTTGTTTTGCTTTACGATGCTTAATATTGGCCCACTTGGAATGACCCGCCATGCGAAATATGCTCCTTGTAGATTGGCTGTATGCCTATCGAATTGCGCCGATTCTACCATAAGCTCTTTTTTTGAAAAAAGAGTCTGGATTTGAGATTTAATGATAATGCCAAAAAAATAGGCAGTAAAACAGAAAGGCAAAACAATAAATGTAAATAAAAACTTAAGAAAATATTTGCTGAGAAAATACCTAAATAAGAAAAGGGCAGGAGAAATATTATTCTCAAGCCCTTTCATGGAGTGTTTATTCCGGGATAATGATATCTAGACCAACATTCTCTTTATAGAGCTGCTTGATTAAAGCCAGATCATGTGCAAGATCAGTCGGATAAATTTTGCCAAAAATCCCACCTTGCTTAGTCTTGGAATTGGCATACATAAGCACAATTGGCACATTGGCAGCTTTGGCAATATGCCAGAAACCGGTACGGATCGGTTTACGCGTTTCACCATTTTTGGCACGGGTGGCTTCAGGTGCGATCACCAGATTGAATTTTTCATTATTCTGAAAATGTTCAACCATTACGCTGACAATATCCTTATTCGCCTTACGGTCGACCGCGATACCACCCATGGCTTCCAGAATTGGTTTCATTGGGCCTTTGAACAGTTCTTTCTTGATCAGGGTATGAATTTTGATGTCATACATCTTAAAGAGCGCCAAAGATAGAACCGCATCCATCATGGATGTATGTTCAAATCCAACAATGACCTGTTTATCTTCGAGCACATCAGGTTCGACATGATATTGCCAACCGGCAAGTTTAAATGCAGATTCGCCAATAAATTTGTTGAGCATAAATAGAAAGAAATAAGAGCTAACGGTATGAACTGCATAATTTCTTCCTGTTCTTATTCACAGTCAATAGGCTTTATTTCAAATTCATTAGGGTGTGTTGACACT
>NZ_DCRI01000074.1:0-63479 GCF_002324975.1 Acinetobacter sp. UBA1496
AACGCAAGAAGTCTAATTTATATCTTTCTAATTATAAATTTAATATTTTCAATTTCTAAAACATTTCTTTAATTAATTCTACAAAATAATTCATAAGATAATTGTTCTTACATAAGGTGAAAGGGTTTTCACGCTAAGCCCGAATATCTTACATAAGCAGACACCGCTCATACATGTGCAGAGAGTTTTATCCCCTATACTGAAATCAAGTTTTAGAAAATTAGAGGATTTTGTATGAAACAGTTTTCGAAAATTCTAATACTCATTACGATGGGCTTTTATGGTACTTCTACTATTGCAGCAGATGCTATTCCTTTGGAAGCTAAAGCTGCCGCAGAAGCACAAAAAGCTGCGCTAGAATATTCTGAAAATCAGAAGAATGATTCAGACTCAGACTGAAAACAAAATAAAGCCCACGAAGGGCTTTATTTACATACGGGAATCATTAGGAAAAGTTATTTTAATAACTCAATGATTGTCCTACTCCATAAACCATCAAGGTAATAAGGAATACGACCAATGCGGAGACAGCTAATTCTGCTTTAGTCATGTGTTTTTCCCTCATGGAGAGCTGTATATTATTTATACACTACATAAGCATAAAACCAAATAACAAAATATTACATAATCTTGAATATTTAAACTAAAGTAAAACACAATATAAGAGAGTAAAACTATAAATTAAACCTTAATTATCAATAAATATATTCTTAATTTTCATTTACTTAATGGATTTTATTTAAAAAATTAATAGATTATTTCTTTGAAATCATAAAATAATCTTTGTTTATAAAAAAATTTTCTATGTAATATATTGCCATTCCAAAATTTAAGCTTTTGAACTTAATGTCTTTTTAAGTTATTTCATAGCTTCTAATTTTACTATTTCATAATTTATTTTCCTTATTTGATATCAAATTAAAACTAAACAACTAATAAGTATTTTTAATTAATCAACAACTGCTATTTTATTTTCAATAAAATTCTCTTTTATCGTAAAGATATTTTTTATTATTTTTAAAACCTCAATATAAATTTAAAGATCCTAAATAGAAGGATCTTTAAATTTTAAATTACTACATAGATTTGAGTACTTCTAACTCGAAATCAAGCTCCATCATCTTTTCCAGATTTGGTACAATCGCATTCACCCAAGTGCCACTATTCCAGACTTTCAGAATTCCATTTTCTTCCTTATAGAATGCACAGTCCTGAGCTGATATATGATGAATAACCTGGGTTCCTTCTGGTATATTTCTCATACAAACCTCCACACATTTGGTTTATTTTTAATTTAGCAGAAGATTTGAATTTTTCGTTTACATTGCTTTATAGAGTTGTATTAATTGACTATTTAATAGATTAATCATGTAACTTTCATTTTGATATAAATTTTCTTACTTATCTTATCTAAAAATATTCAAATGATAAAAATAAAAAATCCCAACAATATATGTTGAGATTTTCTATTTATAATCAAATTAAACTAGCAGTAAATATAAGTAATGCTCAGGCTATAAAATCTCGTAAAATGTGTTGATTAATCACTTCATCAAAACTTAGATTCGAAAGATTTTGCTTGTTATGTTTGATGATTTTATAACAATAACTTGCTGCAATACCCATACTAATTAAAGTCAACAATTTCATTGTTCACCTCAAAATTAAAAATATTAGAAACTGTGAAATTAAAATATCAGCTTGTTTTGTAGTGGTCTAAGTCAATTTGGAAAGCTTTTTGTATGGTATGTAAATTCATCAAAGCCATTTCAGGTCTATAAAAATCATTATCAATTTTTTGCTTTGCCTTGAATTGCCTTATTTTCCCTTAACTAAATCGACAAGTGCAGTCGAAAATGTAGATTATCGATGATTAACATTCTTAAACGGAAGATCATATTTGAATACAAAAAGTACATCATTTTAAAGCGGCATGGTCGCAATCAAACGCAATCAAATTTGATGCAAAACATAAATTCGAGGAAGATAAATCAGAATCTGCTATGATAGCTTCCACTTAGTGGACTCTTTTATGTCTTCCCTTATCTCCTATTTATAAGTAAAGGAGTATTACAATGGGCAACATGACTGCCACATCAGAATTATTTTATATATTTTAGTAGGTTAAAGTGAAAATTGTCATTCTTAACAAGCCTTATGACGTCCTCTCCCAATTTCGTCCAGATGAAAAACATCAGACTATGGCGGATTTCGTAGACGATCCGGATCTGCGTATTGCCGGTCGTCTGGATATGGATTCTGAAGGTTTGATGTTCCTGACCGATCATGGTGGTTTAAACCAATATATTACTAATCCAGCCAGCAAAAAATTCAAAACTTATCTGGTTCAGGTCGATGGTGATATAACCGAAGAAGCTCTAGAACAGCTTCGTAAAGGCGTTGAACTGAATGACGGTATTACGCTGCCAGCCAAAGCAATTAAAGTCACTGAACCGGAATGGTTATGGGAACGCAATCCTCCTGTACGTTTCCGTGTTTCTGTTCCAACTTCATGGGTCGAAATTTCAATCTGTGAAGGTCGTAACCGTCAGGTTCGTCGTATGACTGCAGCAGTCGGCTTTCCTACCTTACGTTTGATCCGCACCAAAATCGGTTCGATTGATCTGGTTCAATTAGGTTTACAGCCAGGTGAAACTAAAGAAATTGAACCCCTACTTTATCCAGACTTTAAAGATGTGCCTGCTCAAGAACCTTACCGCTCGCGCTCTTATGTGAAAAAGCCGGGTGGTACCGGTGGTAAACCGATTAACAAGAAAGTAACGAAAGACGGCACCAAGAAAAAAACCGGTACACCGCGTATCTGGCAAATGGAAGAAGGTGAAAAACCACGTCGCAAGACTAATGGTACTACCCGTCCAAATACTAAGAGTCGTGGCCGTCGTACCCGTTAAGCCACTGCTCAGGTCGGGAAGATCAAACTAAAGACCACACCTTGAGGATGGTTATTCACCTGAACTTCCCCCTGATGCAACTGCATAATCGACTGCACAATCGCCAAGCCCAAACCACCCGTTTGGGCTTTTTGATGCCGGCTGCTTTCAATCTGGTAAAAACGTTCAAACAGATGGGCTAAATACTGCTCGGGGATCTGTACACCTGCTGTCAGCACATCAATCCGACAGCTATTTTCTGTAGTCATCGCCGTGATTCTGATCTCTCCATTTTCCTTTCCATACTGCACTGCGTTGCTGAGTAAATTGGCAAGCGCACGTTGCAGATATTCTGGATGCGCAGCTATATTCAGTTGAGCCGGAATATCCGTATAAATAGATATATTTTTTTCTTCTGCCAGAAGCTCAAAATATGCCAGCAAATCTTCTATGATCTGGCTCAGTTCTAGTGTCTGTTTTTCTATCTGATAATGACCATGTTCTACCCGGGCGATAAACAGCATGTTTTCAATCATCTGGGTCAGACGTTCATATTCTTCCAGATGAGAATACAGCAGATTTTCTAATTCATCGCGACTACGTGACTTCGACAAGGCAATCTGGGTTTGCCCCATCAAGTTATTCAGGGGCGTTCGTAATTCATGAGAAATATCTTCAGAAAATCGGACCAGCTGTTCATAGCCTTGCTGTATTCGGTCCAGCATGGCATTTATGGCCTCTGTTAGTTGCTGCACCTCAATAGTTCGGGATGGCAACTCGATGCGTTGATCCAGCTGCTGTACATTAATCTGCTGAGTGGCATAAATTAATTGACGCATGGATCGTAGCAGATAGTGTTCCATCAGCCAGGCTAACAAGGTGGATAAAATAATACCAAGCAGAGTGTAGATCACTAATTTTATCAGGTAATGCTTTAAAACCTGTTGCCCTGCTATGAGTTGCTTACCGGCAATCAGTTGATAAGTCTGTCCATTAAAGTCCACTTGCTTAAATGCCAAACGGGTCGTGGGTTGTTCAATTTTTATTATTTTGATAATTTAGCTTGGTGTGATAATCCAATAGAGGAATAGTAATATTTAAAGGATTAATATCAATTAATGTATTCTGCGCGTTTTTAAGGATCAGTAAGTTGTCTTCCTGTCCAAGCATATTCTCATAAAGCTCTGGATGTTCGATCAGCACCTGAAAGCTTTGCTGATCAGCCAGAAATATTTCAATCCTGGAAATCCGCAAGGCCAAAGCTTCATCCTGCTGTTGTTGCACTATCTGCTGCATATTGTGATAGGACACAATCCACCGATGCTTAGAAAAACGATACAGGAAATGAGGCCAAAAGCGATGCCGAGACGTGTGCCCAAATGCATTTTCATGCTTGCGCATCCAGCTTATAGCCCATACCACGTACCGTATGAATAAGTTTTGGACTGAAATGGTCATCAATTTTAGAACGTAATCGGCGTACAGCAACATCAACGACATTGGTATCGGTATTAAAATTAATATTCCAGACCAGTGAAGCAATTTGTGTCCGGGTTAACACTTCGGACTGGTGTTCCATCAGCAACTGCAAAAGTGCAAACTCTTTTTGGGTAAGCTCAATTTTTTGCTGGTCTCGAAATACTTCCCGGGTTAAACGATTCAGCTCTAAATTGGCCACTTGATACATTTCATGTTGTGTTTTGGGTACACCGCGCAGCAGACTCTTGATACGGGCCAAGAGTTCGATATAAGAGAAAGGCTTGATTAAATAGTCATCTGCACCTAGTTCCAATCCTTTGACCCGGTCAAGCACATGATCTTTGGCCGTCAGCATGAGTACGGGAACTTTAGAGAAAGTACGCAAAGTTTTGAGGACTTGCTAGCCGTCCAGGTCGGGCAGCATCACATCCAGCAATACCAGATCAATCTGTTGCTGTTCCAGCACCGATAAGGCATGCAGGCCATTACCTAGCTGTGTAGTCTGGTAGCCGGATTCATTTAAGCCTGTAGCCAAAAAGCCGGCAATTTTGGTTCCATCTTCTACAATTAAAATATGCATGGGCTGAGTTTAATCAATTTCATACAGCGCAAAGATTACAAATTGGTAATCTGATTGTCATCCATGGGCCTCAATTATTTGATTATGATCTTCTCAATTTCTATATGATTGAACATTATCATGATAAGCAGATTGAATCAGAGAAAAATATTGTTATATCTAGCGAGCTTGGCGATGGTCAGCTTAAGCCATGCTGAATTAAAAACGGCCTATATTATGGACTTGAACACAGCAAACCAACTTGCTGAGAATGTCATGCAAGCTTGTCAGAAAGCCAGCAAACCCGCTGCAGTCACGGTACTGGATCAAGGCGGCAATGTTCTGGCCAGTCAACGGTATGAATCTGTCGGAATTCACAATTTAACTGCATCACAGCGTAAAGCCTTTACTGCATACTCGACTAAGACAAGTACATTGGATTTTATGCGTCATGCACAAAAGAACCCGGATGCACAGAATTTAAATACCTTGGGTGAATTGTTATTACTGGGCGGCGGGGTGCCTGTGGTTTATAAAAACCAGCTCATTGGCGCTGTTGGTGTTGCAGGCTCTGGTGGCTCTGAACAGGATCATCAGTGTGCCGTACAAGGCATTCAACATACTTTAAAACAACTTTAATTTTATCCATCTATTGAATAGGATCAAACCCATGAAAAAAATTATTTTTGGTGCTCTTCTAGCGGTGACAGCAAGCTTTTCTTTTGCACAGAATCCTTTAAGTGTGCATGTGCTGAATCAGGAAACTGGGCTGCCTTCCGCCAATGTCGCGGTGATTTTGGAAGCTCAGCAAGGTGACAAGTGGATAAAACTGAATGAGTTAAAAACAGATGCTAATGGCCGTATTAAAGAGTTTTATCCTAAAGATACTGCTTTACAGAAAGGCATCTATAAAGTGACCTTCAAAACCGGTGACTGGTTTAAGGCCAATAATCAACGCACCTTCTTCCCTGAAGTGCCTGTGGTATTTACGATTGACGGTACTCTAGAGCACTATCATATTCCCTTATTACTGAGCTCTTATGGTTATTCAACCTATCGTGGCAACTAATCCTTATTATCTATAAGCGTCATTTTCATGGCGCTTTATTTTGATGTGTAAAACAGCTGCATTTTATCATTCATCTGGCTTTCGCTTGTTATTTATCTCCTGAAATGCTATTTATGATTCACATAATTATTATTTTTAAAATAAAGTGTATCTAAAAAGGAGTTTTGCAATGGATCAGCAAGTGAATCAAATGTTTAACCAGGACCGATTAATTCAGTATCTCGGTGCACATCTAATTTCCTATAACCACAATCATGCGAAGATTGAACTTAAAGTGACTGAACAACATTTACAGGGACATCAAACCTGTAACGGCGCTGTGATTTTTGCATTAGCTGATGCTGCATTTGCCATTGCCTGCAATACCGGCGAACACCCAGCAGTCGGCCAACATTGCGGGATTCATTATTTAAAACCAGCTTTGTTAGGTGATACCCTTATCGCCATAGCTGAACATAAGGCCAGTAGCGGTCGTAGTGGTATTTACGATATTCAGATCCTGAATCAGAAAGATCAAATCGTGGCTGAATTCCGTGGAACTTCACGACTGATCATTAAATAAATCATCTAAAAAACCCAATAAAAAACCGCTGTCTTAACAGCGGTTTTTTTAATAGCAACATTCTGATTAAGCTTTCAACCATTTCTCGGCTTTAGCTTGATCTTCAACTTTTAACTCAACCTCAGTCAGTTCAGAACCACCATTTTGAACTTCAAAAGTCATCAGCTCATCACGACGGAATGCATGGACAGTATACGTACCTTCCTGTTTCGCATATTTCTCGACAAGTTTCGTCGTTGCTTTAAGGCCATCAATCGCTACAATTACATCATTCGCTGAAAGGCCCGCTTTCACCCCTGCTCCATCACGACGTGCAGACTGAACCAGCACACCTTCAGGCTTATCTGCAAGTTTCAAACCAAATGGTAATGACTTGTCATTTTTCAGCGTATAGCTCACGCCAAATTCAGGTAGTAACTGATCTAAAGGCAATTCATCTGTGGTATTGATCAAATGATTGATCTGTTCTAACCAGTTATCACCTGTCAATTCCTGACATAACTCAAAGATAGTCCGTTCATTGACCTGAATGCCATTTTGCGTATTTTCATAAAGCTTACGCATCAAAGCGTCCAGACTTGAGCCACGCAGACGGAGACCTAGATCAAGACACAATGCGACTAAACAGCCTTTATTGTAGTAGCTTGTACCGGCATTGTTTGAGTTTTCATCCTGACGATAGAATTTCACCCAGGCATCAAAGCTAGACTCAGATACTGACTGGATAAAACGTCCCGGGTTTTGCAAATAGCGATCAATCTGCGCTTTCAGCAATGCAATATAAGATTCCTGATTGATCACACCACTACGTAGCAGAATCAGGTCGTCATAATAAGACGTAAACCCTTCAAAGATCCAAAGCAAAGAGGTATAGCCTTCTTTGTTCAGGTCATAATTCACGAAGTTTTCTGGACGAATAAATTTAACTAACCATGAATGGAAATACTCATGACTACATAGACCAAGGAAACGCTGATAATCTTTCGATGGCTCTTCAGGCTCATCTGCTTTAGGAAAGTCATCACGCGGTGTAATCAGACTGGTTGAGTTCGGATGCTCCAGACCACCATAGCTGTTACCGGTTGCCATAGTCATAAAGGTATAATCATTGAATGGTGCAGAACCGAACATGGAAATTTCTGTCGCACAGATTTTCTCAATATCCTGCTTCATACGCTGTTCATTCATCGCATGTTTGCCTGACACCACAAACTCATGCGGAATGCCATTGGCTTCAAAACTGAAACGGGTCTGCTCTGCCAGTTCAAACGGTGCATCAATCAGTTCAGCATAGTTTTTTGCTTTTAAGGTATAGCGACCTTTGACCAGACTTTTGGCCTGCATACCCGTCGCAAGCTGGAAATGTTTCAGCTCATCCGGCAGGAATACTTCAACTTCAATTTCTTTACGTTCCTGACCTTCCAGCCCCAAACATGCACAAGCCGGGTTCACATAGAGACGGTTTTGATCCACATATGCACCACGAACAGACAGGTCATACGCGTAGACATCGTATTCCACAGTAATCAGTTCATGATCCGTATTGAATAAACGCCATTTATTCTTTTCAAACTTCTGGATTTGTAGCTGGCGTCCATCCTCATCATAAGCCTTGACCGCCTCAATATGCTTTGAGAACTCACGAATCAAGTAACTGCCCGGAATCCAGGTCGGTAAAGAAAGGACTTGCGTTGGGTCTGCTAAAAAGCGAAGAGTTACGTGAATAAGGTGCTGACGATAATCGTCAAATTCGATTTGATAATGCAACATAATGGGCGATATAAAATACAAATAAATGAGTTATAGCTTAGCTTAGCATTTTTTAGGCCAGTATTGCTTAGCTGTCGCATTTGTCTACATTTCTGACTAGCTATCCTTTAAAAAAAGGCATAGCATGCGTGAAAATTAAATCGTTCATCGACCGGTTGGTTATTAAGGAACATCTTTGAAATACATCATCTCACTGCTTGCAGTTCTCAGCCTGTTTGTGCCTGCAATTTCATATGCTGCCCTTCTGAATATTTTGCCTGAAAGCGTTGAAGCAGAAGCCTGGACCATTCTTGACTCACAATCAGGTCAGGTCATTGCCGAACACAATGCCGATGTTCAACGTGCACCTGCTTCCCTCACCAAAATGATGGTCGCTTATATTGCACTCAAGGAAATTCAGGCAGGTAAATTGGATAAAAGTGAAGTATTAACTGCAACGCCGATTGTGAAAACAGTGATGTGGGATGAGTCACAAATGTACCTGAAAGAAGGTGAGCAGATTTCGATTGATCAGCTTCTAGCAGGCCTGATTATCATGTCGGCGAATGATGCTGCTGTGACATTGGCAGAAAAAATTTCAGGTGATATTCCAAGCTTTGTCGAGCGAATGAATCGGGAAGCAAAAGCTTTGGGCATGGTACATACCCATTTCCAGAATCCGGCCGGCATTACCATGCCTGAGCACTATTCTACTGTAGCCGATCTGGCGCGTTTGTCGGCAGCTGTGGTCAACCAGACTCCAGACTATCTGTATTATTCCAAGCAGCCAAGTTTTAGCTATAACAACCATTTTCACCGCGCCACTAACCGCGTGTTGCAAGTGGACCCAAGCGTGGACGGTTTAAAAACGGGCTTCACTCGCGCAGCCGGCTATAACCTGGCGCTTACCGCCAATCGTCCGACTTATGATATGGAACTGCCCCATCGTCGTTTGATTGTGGTAGTTCTAGGGACTAAAAGTGCTGCCAAACGTGCTGAAGTGTCGCATAAGTTGATGAATCTGGCGTATACCTATACTCGTAATGAAGTCGCCATTAAAGACAAACAGTTACTGGCTGAATTACCGGTGATCAAATCGACTTTAAAAATGTTTAAGGTAGAGACCAAACAGCCGCAGATTATTACGACCTCTTTATATGATCAGAATTATGCCATTGACCTGAACCAGTTCGATCAAAACCATCAACGAGTGATGTTGAATACAGGTGATGGTGTAATGCAAAGCATTGAACCGCTACATGAAACCCAGACCCATATTAATGTAGAAATGAATGCTTCTGAACTGATTGCACCTATGGCCAAAGTGATGCCATTGGCGACGATTCATGTCTATCAGAATAATCAGCTTATTCGTACCATCCAGATTGAAGATATGGTTGAGCTTGAAGAAGCAGGTTTCTTCCAGAAATTCTTAAGCTGGTTATCCAGCTTCTTTGGCATCTTTGCAGAAAGTGCACCAAGTGCCAAACTCTATCCAATCCAGAAATAAGCGCTGAATACAGTTAGAAGGCCTCTCATTTGTCTTCTAACTCCCTCCATAGATTTCTTCCTTTCCTCTCGTCAATTTTACCTCCCCTGACATAATTGCTACGTTTTGTAATTTGTATAACAATTCTAATCAAGACGGCCTGCTGCCCATGCCATAGTATATTTGGTCTAAATTTCTCTTATTTTTATTAGAAAAATAAATAGGTTAATAATATATGACAGCACATCGAATCGTAATTGTAGGTGGTGGCGCAGGTGGATTGGAGCTGGCTACTCAATTGGGCGAAACCTTAGGCAAGAGTGGCAAAGCACATATCACCCTAGTAGATCAGAAACTGACGCATATCTGGAAACCCTTATTGCATGAAATTGCTGCAGGTACGCTTAATCCGCATGCAGAAGAAACCAATTATTTTAGTCATGCTGCAGCTCATCATTATCACTTTGTGCTGGGAACATTTATTGATCTGGATCGTGAGGCTAAAGAAATTATTCTGGAAACAGATTATTTTTCTAAAAAAGCTCAGCCTAAACAGAAGAAACAGATCAGCTATGACACGCTAGTGTTAGCACTAGGTTCCACTTCCAATGATTTTAATACGGAAGGTGTTGCCCAATACTGTCATTTTCTCGACAGCCGCCAGCAGGCCGATGTCTTCCAGCAGGATCTGCTACATCTTTATCTCAATGCTCAAAATCAAACCTCTTCCCGTGAGCTTAAAATTGCCATCATTGGGGCTGGTGCGACTGGTGTAGAACTGGCTGCCGAGCTGGTGATCGCCAAACAAAACTTTTTTAAATATGGTCTGAACAAAATTGATCCAAATAAAGTCAAAATCACTTTGATTGAAGCCGCTGATCGGATCTTACCTGCACTGTCTGAGAAAATGGCTGAACACACCATGGAGCAACTCGATCGTCTAGGTATTGAGGTATTAACCAGTCATAGGGTCGCTAAAGTCGATGAAGACCAGATTTACTTTGCTGATGATTCAAGCCTCGAAGCAGAAATTAAAGTCTGGGCTGCTGGAATTAAAGCACCTGAAGTTCTGGCAAAACTTAAAGAGCTGGAAAAAGACAACATTAATCGCCTAAAAGTTTATGCAACTCTGCAAACTCTGTCAGACCCGGATATTTTCGTTTTTGGTGATTGTGCTCACTGTCAGCCTGAAGCAGATCAACCAGCTTTAGGCCCTCGTGCACAGGTCGCCAGCCAGCAGGCCGCTTTTCTGGTCAGAGCCTTAAAAGCACGCATTAATGGCGAAAGCTATTTACCGATGTTCAAGTTTTCTGACAAAGGCTCATTAGTGTCTTTAAGTCAAAACAGTGCTGTCGGTGAATTATTGGGTCAGGTCAATGTTCAAGGCTTTGTCGCGAAATCCATGTATGTATCCCTGTACCGGATTCATCAGGCCACCATTCATGGCTATGCCCATGCTGGCCTGTTAACTGCCAAAGACTTTGTTACACGAAAAATTGCACCCAAGCTGAAATTGCATTGAAATTGTAAATATTGTCCTCATATATGAAAAAATCATCATTAAACATGTCAAATTGCATTTTTTTGCTATTTTTAGTCTACAAAAATACAATTTCACTTTATGATGTACCCTTAAAAAATTGAATGGATCAATTAATATGACTGCTATTGCAAATAACCTCGTGGTTTCTTTCCACTACACATTGACTAACGCAGAGGGCGAAACTCTCGACAAATCTCAAGGTGAACCACTTGCCTATTTGCACGGTGCAGGTAACATCATCCCTGGTTTAGAAAAAGCTTTAGAAGGCAAAACTGTTGGTGAAAAATTCACTGTAAATGTTCCTGCTGCTGAAGGTTATGGCGAATATAACCCAGAGCTAGTGCAAGAAGTGCCTAAACAAATGTTCCAAGGCGTAGACAACATCCAGGCAGGCATGCAGTTCCAAGCACAAACTGATGACGGCGTTCAAATCGTAACTGTTAAAGCAGTTGAAGGTGACAACGTAGTTGTTGATGCTAACTTCCCGCTTGCTGGTCAAGATTTAACTTTCGAAGTTGAAATCGTGTCTATCCGTGAACCTTCTCAAGAAGAACTTGATCACGGTCACGTACACGGTGCAGGTGGTCACCACCACTAAGACTTCCCGGTCTTTAGTATAAAAAGGCAAAGTGAAAACTTTGCCTTTTTTATTGCCTTAAGATTTTAAATATAAAAAAGCAGGACTACTACCCTGCTTTTCATCATTAAAATCGCGAATCACTCAAATTACGCAATCATTAACGTTTGTTATAGATCTGCATTGCTGCTGGCAGATTTTGACGCATTGCTGCGATACGTTGACTGTTCGATGGGTGAGTAGACAGGAAAGTCACGCCAGTGCTACCACCTTCAAGCTTGTTCATTTTTTCCCAAAGAGTAATCGCTGCATTCGGATTATAGCCAGCACGCGCCATTAAGGTTAAACCACCTTGGTCCGCACGACTTTCCAGGTTACGTGAGTAAGGCAAGCCGATACCAATCTGGCTACCCAATTGTGCTACTGCAGCACCACCTTGTCCTACGCCCGCTGCATTTAAACCAATACCCAATGCCAGATCAGTCAGGGCTTGTGCACCAAGTTTCTGTTTCGCATGCTCTTCCAGGGCATGGACCATTTCATGACCCATAATGGCTGCAATTTCAGCATCGGTCAGATTCAGCTTGTTCACGATACCGGTATAGAACACCACTTTACCACCAGGTGCCACAAAAGCGTTGACCTGATCAGATTTCAATACAGCCAACTGCCATTGGAATGCAGTACCTGTCTGGTTCAGCTGGTTGGCATAAGGTTTTAAACGGTTAAAAACAGCATTAATACGACTATATGTCGCTGAACTGGTATCCAGCTGGCCTTTCGCTTTAGCGTCTGCCACCATGGCATTGTAGCTTTGGCTGGCTGAAGCATTTAAAGTCGCTGTATCTGCACCTGCAATATCGGCAATAGTTGTACAACCAGACAAAGTAATGGCTGCGGCTGCACCCATACCTAACAAGAATTTATTTTTCATTATAGTGACTCCACCATAAGCAAAAGGTTAATTTACATTGTAAAAAATTATAAGTTAAAGGCCGGAGCAACTAAATGTACAATTACTTCATCTTGTTATATTTTATGTAATTTTAACCCCAATACTGTATCGCAAGCCAATAAATCAGACAGACAATATTTAAACCTAAATATAAATGACACAAAGGTTTAATTTTTTCTTCTAAAATTTCACTTTTACGCTTAAAAAATAGAAAAGCATTCTGCAGCAAGATGACCGGTACCAATACACAGGCAATGATCACGCTCAAGCCAATGAATGCCCCATAAATAATGTCAGGATCCTGAGTTTGGGCACGGATGATCAGCATCGCAATGGTCGGTGCGCCACCCATCGCGAATAACAAGGAATAGAACATCGTTCCCGATATATTTTTATGCATCCTGCATACTCATATTTTATTTTGTTTTATTCTAACAAGCGCTATGCCACTGCACAGCACTTGCCGTTAAGACTTTAGTCCTGAATTTCGAAATTATTTCTTAGTCTTGTATACCGTCATCGCTTCAGGCATCAGCTGTTGCAAGGCTGCAATTCGGTCATCATTCGTTGGATGCGTAGAAGTAAATTTATTCAGGACACTATTACCACGGCTGTCTTGTGCATTCATTTTTTGCCACAACGTAATCGCTGCATTCGGGTTATAGCCTGCTCGTGCCATTAGCATGAGACCGCCTTTATCGGCACGGCTTTCCAGATTACGTGAGAACGGCAAGCCCACACCAAATTGAGCCCCTATATCCAGCAGTAGCCCACCATAACCACCAGCAGACTGCCCGACGTACTTGCTACCGATACTTACTGCCAGATCAGTAAGTGCTTGCCTTGCGCTCCTACCTTATTCTTAGAATGTTCCTCAAGCGCATGTACCATTTCATGCCCCATGATGGCAGCAACTTCATCATCTGTGAGTTTTAGTGTATCGACAATGCCCGTATAGAACACCACCTTGCCACCTGGTGCAACATAAGCATTAATCTCGTTGGATTTAATCACCGCCACTTGCCAGTCAAACTTCTGACCAGTCTGATTCAGTTGATCTGCATACGGCTTCATTTTCAGAAAAACCCGATTTACTTTTTTATAGGTGGCAGAAGTCATATCCAGAATCTGTTTCTGCTTGGCCTCTGTCAGCATCTGATTATAGCTTTGTGCTGCACTCAGATTTAATGTGGCTGAATCAGCCCCCATCAGATCTGCAACCGTAGTACACCCCGTTAATGTGGTCGCAATGACCATCCCCACCAATAATTTTTTATATTTCATGACCTTCTCAAATATATAAGGTCAAAACATCATAAAGAATCCAAACAGGTTTTCAATCATTTTTATAAGTTCGTTCAAATAAAAAAACCCTGTGAAATCACAGGGTTTTTATCATTTTTAGCTTAAGCGATTAAGCATCAAACGGATGGCGAAGAATAATGGTTTCTTCACGGTCTGGGCCAGTTGAAATGATGTCGATTGGACATTCAATCAATTGTTCAAGACGTTTCACATAGTTAATCGCCGCTTGTGGCAATTGATCTAGTGATTTCGCCCCAAAAGTAGATTCTTTCCAGCCTGGCATAGTTTCGTAGATCGGTTTTAAAGTTTCGAATGCAAGCGCATCAGAAGAACCAACACAGCCAGAATCAGCAGCTTCGTAACCTACACAGATTTTCACTTCTTCTAAACCGTCAAGAACGTCAAGTTTAGTCAAGCAAATACCAGACAGTGAGTTCACTTCTACTGAACGACGCAGGATTTCAGCATCGAACCAACCACAACGGCGTTGACGGCCAGTAGACGCACCAAATTCTGAACCTACAGTACCCAGGTGTTTACCAATTGCATCACCTGTATCTGTTGCAGCGTCATACACCAACTCAGTTGGGAATGGACCTGAACCTACACGAGTGGTATATGCTTTAGTAATACCAAGAACATAGTCAAGGTGTAATGGACCAAGACCTGAACCTGAACTTACGCCACCAGCAGTTGTGTTTGAAGAAGTCACGTACGGGTATGTACCGTGGTCAACGTCAAGCAATGAACCTTGCGCACCTTCGAACATGATTTTCTTGCCAGCTTTACGGTAAGCGTGAAGTTCACCAGTTACGTCCATAACCATAGGCTCGATCACTTTGCGCCATTCGTCGCAAAGCGCAAGTACGTCTTCAACTTTAACTGCTTCAACACCGAAGAATTGAGTCAATTGGAAGTTGTGGTATTCAAGCAATTCTTCAAGCTGAGCTTTCAGATGTTCGCCACCACGCACCAGGTCAGCAACACGGATTGCACGACGCGCCACTTTATCTTCATAAGCAGGCCCGATCCCACGACCAGTTGTACCAATTTTCGCATTACCACGTTTTTTCTCACGAGCTTGGTCAAGTGCGATGTGGTGCGGAAGAATCAATGGACAGTTTGGAGAAATGCGTAGACGTTCACGTACTGGCACGCCTTCTTTTTCAAGAATATCCATCTCTTTGATGAGCGCTTCAGGTGAAAGAACCACACCATTACCAATTAAGCACAATACGTTTTCACGTAAAATACCTGATGGAATGAGGTGTAATACAGTTTTCTTACCACCAACCACGAGAGTATGACCTGCGTTATGTCCGCCTTGATAACGAACTACTGCAGCCGCTTGATCTGTGAGCAGGTCGACGATCTTACCCTTACCTTCGTCGCCCCATTGGGTACCAAGTACCACAACATTCTTGCCCATAATAGCCTCATTACATCATGCTGTTAAAGTTGAAAGTCCCACTCAGCGACATGAACACTGAGTAAAACAATTAAAGCGATTAAATCGTTTTGATGGTCCACTCACCGTCCACATTCACCAGCTGGTGAGTTGCATACGGTACCGAGTTTAAATCATCATTACCTAATAACTGAATTACACTTAAGCCTTGTGCACGGGTTGCCTGAATCGCATTTAATAATGCAGCATCTGTACCCTTTGGTGCTACCACAACTTTAGCTGTAGCAAACTTGCCTGCACTTAAAGCATATAAGTCACAGGAGAAACCGGTTGCCGGACGTGCACGACCGAAATGCTCACCAATACCATCATAACGGCCACCTTGTGCCAGTGCAGCAGCACGGTTCGGTGCATAAACGGCATACATCAGGCCGGTGTGATAATGGTATGAACGTAACTCGACGACATCAATCCCAATATGCAGATTCGGCCAACGTGCCTGAACTTCATTTTTGGTGGTTTGCAGTGCATCAAATGCCTGTTTGAAGGCTGGATTTTCTAATACTTCAGTACTTAAATTCGTTTTTAAGGCATCCAGGTCACTTGCAAAACGGCCAAGCGTATAGAAGTCTGATCCAAACTTAAGATTTGCAGTAAATTCAGCCAGTTCTGGCAATGCTTTACGTTGATAAAGATCAGACAATTGGCGTTCGGTTGCTTTACTTAAACCGGCTTGTACAATCAGACTACGGAACAGCCCCACATGACCTAAGTCAAGGTGGATACTGTCGGCCAGACCTGCTTCCTGAATCAGGCTGATCATCAGGTCAACCATTTCCACGTCAGCATCAATGCTGTCAGAACCAAATAATTCTGCACCCAATTGCAATGGTGCACGTGTGGTATTAAATCCTTGAGGTTTCGTATGTAAAACCGTACCCGCATAACAATAACGAGCCACACCTTCCACTGGATGTACATGCGCATCGATACGAGCCACTTGTGGTGTCATATCGGCACGCACACCAAGCAAACGGCCAGACAGCTGATCGATCACTTTAAAAGTGGCTAAGTCTAAATCCTGATTCGATTCTGAGAGAGAAGATAGAGATTCAATGTATTCAATAAATGGCGTGTACACCAGCTGATAACCTCGAGATGCGAGGAAATCCAGTGATTGACGGCGCAGGCTTTCGATGACTTGCGCTTGTTCTGGTAATACATCAGCTACACCATCAGGTAATAACCATGTCTCTGAAATGGGCATGTTGTAAACCTAAATTCTTGTCAGCGCGGAATAAACCGCATAAAAAAATCGGGAGCACACCCGATTTCTCCTAGTCTAGCACGATCGTTTAGGCTGTGCATCGCAATTTTGATAATTTTCTCTGACTGAACAAAGGACTTAGATAGATAAACCAAATCATCTCCCTCTTATCAAGAGAAAATAGGCTGAATAAAATTTAATAACCAACATATCAAATTGATTTTCTAATATATTTCCCCAACCAAAACAATGACGAAAAATTTATTCTTGATTCAATCCTCATCTATCCAAGGGTAAAAATTTATAAAATATCAGTACTAGATGCTTAAAAATAATCCTATACAAAAACCCAATGTGGAGACTTAAATGACCAAGAAAACAGCATCATTCTGGTAGAGTTTAAAGGGACTGCAAAGACTCCGGTATTTCTTATAAACTTTCTTTCTCCTTCTAGAATAAAACCCGATCATCTCATGCCTCCCTTTCAGCCACGTATAACGCCTTCTGATGCCACTCCTCTGAGTGAGTTTCAGCGTGGTGTGAAAGACTGCATACCTTTATTATTGGGTGTAATTCCTCTGGCACTGGTCTTGGGTGCAACAGCAGCACAAAAAGATTTTAGCCTGCTTGAGTTTCCCTTGCTGACCGGGCTGAACTTTGCGGGTGGTTCCGAGTTTGCAGTTTTAGAAGCTTGGACTGATTCACCGCATCTTCTTACCTTGATCTTTATTACTTTTCTCATTAACAGCCGCTATATTCTGCTCGGTGCCAGTCTGGTGCCTTATTTAAGACATCATCCAAATCGAAAAGTCTTTCCGGCATTATTCTTTATGGTCGATGAAAGCTGGGCCTTAAGCCTGACAGATGCACAGCTTCGACTGGCATAGTTTGGATATCAACATGCTTTTAGTCTGCCTTATTATGCCGGGCTATGTATTGTTCTTTATCTGGCTTGGGTCGGCTTTACCACTTTAGGTGCTTTGGTTGGGCCGGTGTTAAGAGATATTCACTATTTTGGTTTTGATATGGCTTTCCCAGCCATTATGCTGATCTTACTGAAAGGTATGTGGAAAGGTTTTACTGAAGCCAGACCTTGGCTAATCAGTTTAATTTTTGCTGCTCTGACTTATAGCTATCTGCCAGGCAACTGGTATGTGCTGATTGGTGCGCTTGCTGGCATTGCCGCTGCCTTCTGGCTAATTCAGGAGAATGAAGCATGATCCAGATGAGCACTTTTATCGCAATCTTATTGGTGGCGCTAACGACTTACTGCACCCGGATACTTGGCTATGTCCTACTCAAAAATAAAACTTTGAGCAAACGTCAGCGTAAAATTCTGGAAGTGATTCCAGGCTGTGTACTGATTTCGATGATCACCCCATATTTTTTACGAGATGATCCGGCTGATCTGGTAGCCATAATGGTGACACTATTCGTTGCATCACGCTTTGGCATGCTGCCGACCATTTTGATTAGCATGGCCTCGGCAGCTATTTTAAGAACCTTACTGGTTTAAATCCTTTATATAAGGCTAAACCAGCATGAAAAGGTCTTATGACTTTGGTTCTATTACTTTAGCGAGCAGATTTACCAGTTCTGCATTTTGCAGCTCAACTTTTTGCAGTTTAGCCGTAGTCTGATCCAGTACTTCCTGCTGAACATGCATTTTTTTCGCCAGATCCTGCATAATTTCCAAGGTCTTTTTTAAATTTTCTTCCAGATACGCCACTTTTTCCTCAACTGGCACGCCTTCCACACTTTGTGAACTCTCATTATTATTAAATTGCAGCCAGATCAAAAAAATCACAGCCAAGGTCAGTAATATTATAAATCCCCAGATCAACATCATGTGCTTGCTCTTATTCCATTTAATTATCTTTATCTTAACGAAAAAATATCCAGATCACAGAAATATTCGGCATAAATCCAGAGCTTTTCGATCAATTACGTTCAAGTTCTTATTCATTTTCTTCTAATTTTTTAATCTTGCATAAAAAAGCACCCCATTTGGGATGCTTTCAAAATAGCTTAATCTGTATAAAAGGATTCACAGAGATCCAGCAAACGGTTGGCATAACCCCATTCATTATCATACCAGGCAAATACTTTGGCCTGATGCCCCACTACCAAGGTTTGGGTCAGATCCACAATCAATGAATAAGGCGAATGATTAAAGTCTGAAGATACTAGAGGCTCATCTGTCACAGACATGATTTCAGCAAAATCCTGACGTGCAGCGTTCATTAATACTTCATTCAACTGATGATCAGTAATGGGTGACTGGGAGATAAAGGTTAAATCAATGGCCGCTACATTAATGGTTGGCACGCGAATCGAATAACCATCAATCCGGTTTTCCATCTTCGGCATTACGCGTTTTAAAGCACCCAAAGCCGAAGATGTGGTTGGAATAATATTTTGCCCAGAAGCTCGGGCACGTCTTAAATCACGATGGGCATGATCCAGTACTGACTGATCCGCTGTCACTGCGTGAATTTCAGTCATCAGTGCAGTCTCAATACCAAAGGCATCATCAATGATTTTGACTAGAGGTACCAATGCTTGCGTAGTACAAGAGACACTGGAAATAATCTGGTCACTTTCTTTGACATCACGATGGTTGACGCCATAGACAATTGCGGCATCCACTGTATCAAACGGTGCAGCACCGATAATGACCCGTTTTGCCCCGGCAGTAATATGCTGAGTCGCAGCCTCACGCGAACGGAACAGGCCGGTACATTCCAATACCACATCAATATTCAGTTCATGCCATGGCATTTCCACCGGATTCGCCTGTCTTAACACCTGAACTTTCTGATAGGCATCGCGATAAGTGACATGCAGGTAGGCATACTCATCTTCATAAGTCAGATCAACCTGCCCCGGGAAACGACCATGAGTAGAATCATATTTAAATAGATGCAATAAGGTTTCAACGTCGGCAACGTCATTAATGGCAACGATGTCAAAATTAAAATCTTTCGGATTTTCAAACCATGCACGCAACACATTGCGTCCGATTCGTCCAAAACCATTAATTGCGATACGTTGCATCGACATTCCCTACTGCGGCATAAAACTTTGTGCGCCTATATTAATGGAATTATCCAGCTGACTGATAACTATTCAGCTAAATCCACTAAAAATTACACAGAATGTCCAATATTTCATCGAAAAATTCATACTTTACTTGAAGCAATCCAGTCTTTCTATCAGCGAGAATTAAGATAAATTGCTGTAATGACAATAGCTTTTGATTTTGCAGGGCATTTTTCTGATTTTTCCAATATTCATTCCTTATAGTTTTATGATCTATAAATATGAAAATCATTGGTTGAACAGGCATTTTCCGTTATAATTTGGCGTTTTTAAATATTTAAGCCCCGCATTGCAGCAGAGAACCAACCTTCTTGTCAGACTGTGATGTTTTTAGCCAAATCGGAAATTATGGAGTGACTTGGTTGTGAGTACTCGTTTTATGACATCAGCTGAAATTCGCGAAGCTTTTTTAAGCTACTTTGAATCGCAAGGGCATACACGTGTCGCGTCGAGTTCTCTGGTTCCTGCCAACGACCCAACATTATTGTTTACCAATGCTGGTATGAACCAGTTTAAAGACTGCTTCCTGGGTCTGGAAAAACGTGACTACGTTCGTGCAACATCTTCACAAAAATGTGTACGTGCAGGTGGTAAACACAACGACTTAGATAACGTTGGCTACACAGCTCGTCACCACACATTCTTTGAAATGCTGGGCAACTTCTCGTTTGGTGATTACTTCAAACGTGATGCAATTAAATTTGCCTGGGAATTCCTGACCGGCGACAAATGGCTGGCTCTGCCTAAAGACAAATTGTACGTAACTGTGTATCACACTGATGACGAAGCGTTTGATATCTGGAATAAAGAAGTTGGTCTAGATGCCAGCCGCATTATCCGCATTGGTGATAACAAAGGCGAGAAATATGCTTCTGATAACTTCTGGGCAATGGGTGACACTGGTCCTTGTGGTCCATGTTCTGAAATCTTCTATGACCACGGTGATCATATCTGGGGTGGCCTGCCTGGTACGCCTGAAGAAGATGGCGACCGTTTCATTGAAATCTGGAACAACGTCTTCATGCAGTTCAACCGAACTGCAGATGGCGTACTGCACCCTCTTCCAGCACCTTCTGTTGATACAGGTATGGGCCTTGAGCGTATTTCTGCGGTTCTACAACACGTCAATTCTAACTATGAAATCGACCTGTTTCAAAATCTATTGAAAGCTGCTGCTGAAATCATCGGTCTAGATACTTCAGACATTGAAGCGAAAGCACAAGCTGAAAACAAACCGGTTGAATACCCTGCTTCACTTAAAGTGGTTGCTGACCATGCACGTTCATGCTGCTTCCTGATTGCGGATGGCGTGAACCCTTCAAATGAAGGTCGTGGTTATGTACTGCGCCGTATTATCCGTCGTGCAGTTCGTCATGGTAACAAACTGGGTGCGACTGGTTCATTCTTCCACAAAATGCTTCAGCCTTTAATTGATGTGATGGGCGCAGCTTATCCTGAACTTGAAGCAAACAAAGCACGTATCGAAGCCGCTTTGCTGAAAGAAGAAGAACAGTTTGCTAAAACACTTGAGCAAGGTCTGAAATTGCTTGAAGGCGAATTGTCAAATCTGAAAGGTTCAGTGATTCCAGGTGAAATCGTATTCAAACTTTATGATACTTATGGCTTCCCAACTGATCTTACAGCAGATATCGCACGTGAACGTGATTTAACCATTGACGAAGCGGGCTTTGAAAAAGAAATGGCGGCTCAACGTCAACGTGCACGTGATGCAGGTAAATTCGCAATCGACTATAACAGCGTTGTTAAAGTTGAAGGCGAAACTCAGTTTGAAGGTTATGACGCAACAGCAGGCGAAGGTCGAATCATCGCGATCTACAAAGATGGCGAGCAAGTTGACGAAGTGGTTGAAGGCGACGAAGCACTGATTGTTCTGAACCAAACTCCTTTCTATGCAGAAAGCGGTGGTCAGATCGGTGATACAGGGCTCTTCAAAAACGATACTGGTATTTTCGAAGTTCAAGATACCAAAAAATCTGGTGGTGCATTCGTTCACCAAGGTATCGTGACTATGGGTAACCTTAAAGTTACTCAAAACGTTGAAGCAACGGTTAAAGCCGAGATTCGTGCTGCAACTGCTCGTAACCACTCTGCAACTCACTTGCTCCACGCTGCCCTACGTCAAATCCTGGGTTCACACGTACAGCAAAAAGGTTCATTGGTTGCTTCTGACGTATTACGTTTCGACTTTGCCAATGATCAGCCTGTAACTTTTGAACAGCTGCAAGAAATTGAACGTCTGGTAAATGCTGAAGTAATTGCCAATACGCCTGTTACGACTGAACTGCTCGACATCGAATCTGCGAAAGCCAAAGGTGCGATGATGCTGTTCGGTGAGAAATACGGTGAAGAAGTTCGCGTATTGTCTATGGGTTCAGTGATTGACGAGAAAAACTTCTCGATCGAATTGTGTGGCGGTATTCACGTTAAACGTACAGGTGACATCGGTCTGTTTAAAATCACGTCTGAAGGTGGTGTCGCAGCAGGTGTACGTCGTATTGAAGCCGTAACCGGTACTAAAGCGGTTGAAGCCGTACAGAAAGTCGATCGTGATGTTCAATATATCAATGGTTTGTTAAAAGCACAGAACCATCAAACAGTCGAAAAAGTTGAAGCTGTGGTGGACACTGCGCATCAATTGCAAAAACAGATCGAACAACTGAATCAAAAATTAGCAAGCCTACAAGCCGGTGAACTTTTAAGTCAGGTTCAAGAGCTTGCTGGTCGTAAAACACTAATCACGACTGTTCAGGGTATGGATGCGAAAGCATTGCGTAATCTGCACGACGGTGTGAAATCAAAATTAGAAAATGCAGTCATTGTTCTTGCAGGTGTAGAGGGTGACAAGGTGAGCTTGATTGCATCTGTGGCGCAAGACTTTACTGCTTCTATTAAAGCGGGTGACATCATCAAACACTTGGCTGCAGAGCTAGGTGGTAAAGGTGGTGGTAAACCTGACTTGGCACAAGGTGGCGCGCCACTTAACGAGAAGTTTGCTCCAGTGATGGCTGATTTAGCAGCTTGGCTTGAAGCAAAATAAAAACTTCATTTTGTGTAACTGACCCTGATCGGAAAATCAGGGTCATGGTTTATATGGAACAACTATGGCATTAATCGTTCAAAAATATGGCGGTACCTCAATGGGTACTCCCGAGCGTATTCTCAATGTTGCTCGTCGTGTGAAGCGCTGGCATGACCATGGCCACAAGGTGGTTGTAGTCGTATCTGCTATGAGTGGTGAAACCAACCGCTTGCTTGCTCTCGCGAAAGCCATTACCGAAACCCCTGACCCACGTGAACTTGACCAAATGGTTTCTACGGGTGAACAGGTAACGATTTCCATGTTAGCTATGGCGCTGAATTCAATTGGCGTTGAAGCTAAATCTTTAACTGGTCGCCAGGTTGGTATTAAAACTGACAGCGCATTCACCAAAGCACGTATCGAATCTATTGATACTGATGTATTGACTGAAAACCTAGATGCAGGCCGCGTGATTGTGGTTGCAGGTTTCCAGGGCTTTGATGCTGATGGCAATACCACAACTTTAGGTCGTGGTGGTTCTGATACCTCAGGTGTTGCCCTTGCTGCAGCGCTAAAAGCGGATGAATGTCAGATTTACACAGATGTTGATGGCGTATATACGACTGACCCTCGTGTTGCTCCTAAAGCGAAAAAAGTAGACCGTATCTCTTTCGAAGAAATGCTGGAAATGGCATCTTTAGGTTCTAAAGTTCTTCAAATTCGCTCTGTAGAATTTGCAGGCAAGTACCAAGTGCCTTTACGCGTACTCTCAAGCTTCGATAATGACACTGATGGCGCATTTGACGAAGACTTCAAAAACAACGTCGGAACTCTTATTACTACTGAACTGGAAGACAACATGGAACAGCCAATTATCTCTGGTATCGCGTTCAACCGCGACGAAGCTAAACTGACTATTCTGGGTGTTCCAGATGAGCCAGGTATTGCATCTAAAATTCTTAAACCAATTGGTGATGCCAATATCGAAGTGGATATGATTATCCAGAACGTTGAAGAAGATGGTACAACTGATTTCACGTTTACTGTAAACCGCGGTGAACTTGCTAAAGCCAAAAAAATCCTTGAAGAGACAGCTCAAGCGATTGGCGCACGTGAAGTTGCAACTCGTGATGACATCGTAAAAGTGTCTATCGTCGGTGTAGGTATGCGCTCTCACGCAGGTGTAGCAAGCAAAATGTTCACTGCTCTTGCTGATGAAGGTATCAACATCCTGATGATCTCTACTTCTGAAATCAAGATTTCTGTGATTATCGAAGAGAATTATCTTGAGCTTGCAGTTCGCTCACTTCACACTGCGTTCGGTTTAGACCGTGAACATGGTGAATCTAGCGCACGCGCTTAAGAGAACTACAAAATACCGTTATTGTCTGACAGTATTTCATTAAATCTCTACAAAAATGCAGGGCCACTATAGTTTTTTTTATAGTGGCTCTGTTATATTAAGCCTAAGGATTTTCAACAGTCTGGATAGTTAACCTCTTCATTTCATGGATAGGACTTTCTATTCAAACTTTAATTATATAATTTTAGGTTGTGTTTTTTTATTACATTCAATAGATTGCAGGTTTTGCATTTTGCAAGGAGAGAAACATGCTGATTTTGACTCGACGCGTCGGGGAAACTTTAATGATCGGAGACCAAGTCAGCGTGACTGTACTTGGCGTAAAAGGCAACCAGGTTCGTATTGGGGTAAATGCTCCGAAAGAAGTCTCTGTACACCGTGAAGAGATTTACCAGCGTATCCAGCATGAACGTGCAATGCATGAACATCTTCAGCATATTGACCAGGATTATCAACCTTCTTCTTATGAAGATGATAACCAGACACAAAATAACTTTAACCGTTAATTTTGTATGAATATAAAAGCGGCTTTTAAGCCGCTTTTAATTTGCCTAATTTTCAACTGCATAGCAAAATAATCAAACTTTATCCCGCCTGCTGCTGATCAAGCAACGCTGCCAGCACTTTTTTCACTGGTCCAAAACTACGACGATGTTCATCAATCACCCCGTGTAAGGCAATCGCTTCAAAATGTGCTTTGGTCGGATAGCCCTTATGCTTGGCAAAGCCAAATTGCGGATATTTTTGATCCATCTCCACCATCTGGCGATCACGGGTCACTTTAGCCAGAATACTGGCTGCTGAAATCTCAGGATGCAAGGCATCCCCACCTACGACCGCATCACAACTCATCGCAAGGCCCTGAGGAATCTTGTTGCCATCGACCAGTACATGTTCCGGCTGAATGCTTAATGCTTCCACAGCGCGGCGCATTGCCAGTAAAGAGGCCTGCAAAATATTATGCTCGTCGATTTCTGCTGCAGAGGCCTCAGCAATCGCCCAAGCCAATGCTTTTTCCTGAATCTCAATAAAAAGTTTTTCGCGCTTCTTCTCGCTTAGCTTCTTGGAATCATTTAAACCCTCAATCGGGTTATTCGGATCCAATATCACAGCCGCAGCGACCACCGATCCTACTAATGGCCCACGCCCTGCTTCATCTACACCAGCAATATTCATTTTATTTCCCATAAAAAATAGGCTGAACCAGTCAGCCTATTCAAATTTGATTTTGACTTAGTTTACAGCTTCAGCCACACAAGCGTTAATAGTATTTGCAACGACATTGCCTACAATAGTCGCACGTGCTGCTGGGTCAATTGCTGCAGTTGCCAAATCCACCGCAGTCACGTTTTGTGGTGCTTTTTCACTCACACAACCACAGATTTCAGACTGGATATTCTGTTTTTGTGTTTCTGTCATTAAACGTGTTGCAGTTTGCCAAGCCGGAATATTATTCAGTTCAGTGACACATTTTGCATTGATGGCAATTTTAATGGCTGCAGAACCGAGTTGCTGACCTGTACTTGCTTGAGTTGTGGTGCTGGCACCTTGTGGTGCTACACATGCAGAAAGAACAAGTGTTAATGGTACAACAACAGCCAATAATTTTTTCACGGATTTTATCCTTTTTTCAGCTTTTAAAATATGCGCTATTGTGCCGAAGTTTATCGCAATAAGAAATCTAAAAATGAGTCATGATGTTTAATCTGCGCGCAGCCAGACTCATAGCCATCACAGGAAAGAAGACTCACTATTAATCTAAAGGTAAAGTCTGGATAATCCAGCACCCAAAAATCCTTAATTGATAAACTCACCCATACAGCCTTTTAAGCTATTGGCAATTGCTTTACGGGTCAGCTCTTTTTTAGTTTCTTCATCAATGGTTGCTTTTAACAGGGTTTTGGCCGGCACACCTTCCAAAGCATGCTCACCCACACAGCCACACACTTTTTGCTGTAAATGCTGTTTATTGGCTTCAGCCATGAAATAAGTACCCATTTTCCAGACTTTGGAATCTTTCAGCTCTTGGCCACACTGATACTCAATCACAGGTTTCAGGGCTTTCTGAGTCATTGAGGTATCTGCACAAGCAGGATTGATTAAGCTAACAGCAAGAACAGGCCACAGGAATTTTAATTTCATCTTTGGTTCACAAATCAAATTATAAAAGGCAGAGCGAACTCTACCCTCTTTGGGCTAACAAATTTACTGGAATGATATTTTAAACAAGTGCCTGAATCAGGCTGATCCATTTCTGTTTTTCAGTATCAGAAATAAATGAAGCTTCAAAAGAATTAATTGCGAGCTGTTTAAGTTCTTCGTTGCTTAGATCTAAAGCTTCAGCAATGGCAATGAAATTGTCATTCATATAACCACCAAAATACGAAGGATCATCTGAATTCACTGTCACATGCACACCCTGCTGCAACAGGCGACGGATATTATGCTGCTGCATATCATCCACAACACACAGCTTTAGGTTTGAAAGTGGACATACTGTGAGCGGCATCTTCTCTGCAATCAAACGCTGCATCAATTCTGGATCTTCCTCAGAACGTACGCCATGGTCAATACGGTTAACTTTTAATAAATCCAAAGCTTCCCAGACATATTCTGCCGGACCTTCTTCACCCGCATGTGCGACTACCAGAAAACCGGCTTCACGTGCTTTAGCGAAAACACATTCAAACTTAGACGGTGGATGGCCGACTTCACTTGAATCCAGCCCCACTCCAATGATCCGATCTTTATAAGGCAGCGCTTGTTCTAATGTTTCAAATGCTGCTTCTTCACTAAGATGACGCAGGAAACACATGATCAGATGTGAAGTAATGCCTAACTTAGCTTTCGCATCATCACAGGCTTTCTGCAAGCCATTAATTACGGTTTCAAAGGCAATGCCACGATCGGTATGCGTCTGCGGATCAAAGAACATTTCAGTATGCACGACATTATCATCCGCACATTTTTCAAAATATGCCCAAGCCAGATCATAAAAGTCCTGTTCATGAATCAGAACATTGGCACCCGCGTAGTAGATATCCAGGAAAGATTGCAGATTATGGAAATTATAAGCCTGCTTCACTTCCTCAACTGATTTATAAGGAATGCTAATTTCATTACGCTGTGCAATCGCAAACATTAACTCAGGTTCAAAGGTACCTTCGATATGCACATGCAGCTCAGCCTTTGGCAAAGCCTGAATCAATTCAAGACGGTTCATCGCTACTCCTGATTAAACCTGAGAAAAATAAAAAAGGGTGCAAACTGAGTTTACACCCTTTTGATATTCGACAAAAATTAGCCGCCAAACATCCAGAACTTCAATGCCCATAGTACTGCGATGATCCATACCATGTATGGAACAGTTTTCGCTTTACCTGTCAGCAGTTTAATCAGCGCATAGCTGATAAAACCCATTGCGATACCATCTGCAATTGAATACGTAAATGGCATGAATACAATGGTCAGGAACGCCGGAACCGCTTCAGTAATATCATCCCATTCAATATGGACAATACCCTGAATCATCAATACACCGACAAATAGCAATGCTGGTGCAGTTGCAAAGCCTGGTACAGATTGAGCCAATGGAGCCAGGAACAGGCAGGCAATGAACAGCAAGCCAACCACAACTGCAGTCAGACCGGTACGACCACCTGCTGCAACACCCGCTGATGACTCAATATAAGGTGTAGTTGAAGAAGTACCCAAAGCGGCACCTGCAACAATCGCAGAAGAATCGGCAAATAATGCTTTTTTCAGACGCGGCAATTTACCATCTTTTAACAAACCTGCACGATGTGAAACACCTACTAGCGTACCAGTAGAGTCAAACAGATCGACCAAGAAGAATACGAAGATCACACCGATCAGGCTAGCTGTAAACAGACCTTGAAAGTCCATCTGCAAGAAGGTTGGTGCCAGTGAAGGAATTTGACCCACTACACCCTGGAACTGGTTATAACCTAAAGCAGTAGAAATCGCAGTGATTACCAAAATACTGATAATGATCGCACCACGTACTTTGAAGTGATGCATTACCACCACTAACAGGAAGCCAAGTAGCGCAAGCATAACAGTTGGCTGTTTCAAATCACCCAGACCCACCAGGGTCGCTTGATTATCAACAATGATGCCAGCATTTTTCAGTGCTACCAGAGCCAGGAACAGGCCAATACCACCACCAATCGCCAGTTTGAGAGACATTGGAATGGCATTGACAATCGCCTCACGTATTTTGAACATACTAATGGCAATGAAAACCAAACCTGATACAAATACTGCACCTAATGCAGTTTGCCAAGGCACACCCATTCCCAGACAGACTGAATAGGTAAAGAAGGCATTCAGCCCCATACCCGGCGCAAGTGCAATTGGATAATTGGCAATTAGCCCCATTACCAGACAGCCAATTGCGGCTGCAAGACAGGTGGCTACAAAGACAGCCCCATGATCCATCCCGGTTTCGGATAAAATCATCGGATTAACAATAATGATGTAACACATTGTCAAGAACGTGGTTACACCTGCCACAACTTCTGTACGGAAACTGGTTTTGTTTTCACTCAGTTTGAACAGACGTTCCAGCATATTTTCTGAAGATGGATTAGGAGTCGTCATGACCTAGCCCCTATTGAGTAAACTTTATGCTTTAAGCATGCCGCCGAATCCAGGAAATTTTATAGAAAACTTCATGAATTTTAAGGATCTGTTAGCAACGAATATGCCAGCTTCGCCATTTAGCGGGTCAAAATGTTTCAATAGCGAACAGTAAGAAAACTGCGCTAGAAAAACTCAAAAAACAATCTAAACAAAAAAGCTGCATAACCCCTATGCAGCTTTTTTCATCATTAGAATCAAATACTTAATTAAAGTAAATTTGATCTAACTTTATCTTTTGCAAATTATAACACATTGATTTCTGATTGCTTCTTAGAATTTATATTTTATTAAAAATTAATATAAGTCAGTTTTATTATTATTAAATTTTCTTTTATTTATTATGATTTTATTTTTATCTTTTTACCTGACCCCCCTAATTAAAAAGCTTATGCAAATCTATTAAGGTCGGGGCCGATTTGCATTCAGCAATTTAGTTGAATGTTGTACTTCTTTCAAAATCTGATGAAGCTCTTCATGTTTTCTTGTTTCGGCCTGTTGGTGAACACAATAACCGAGTAAACCCACCATCAGCACAAAAATAGGAATCGTATAAATTTTCATTTTTGTAGTTGAGTTATGTAACAGCATTGAAATTATGCTAACAAAATAACAATAAAATTGTGACATAGTTTACAAGTAACCCGATAAAATGCAGTTTTTTCAATTATTTAGAGTTTTTATATTCTTCATTTTTTTATACTTCTTATTCAATTAATCATAATTTTTTGAGTCATATTTTTTTATTTTTTAGTCATTTTTTGAATATTAAAAGAAATTAATTGATTGATTCTATTTTTTATTTTTTTAGAAATTTGTTTTTACTATATAAATTTATCGAGTGAAAAATATCTTTTAAAGCTCACTATAGCTTTCATTATTTTATTTAGCTTTTCTTCTAAAAAATTCATCCATTTCCTGTTAAAAATTCTTCTAAATAAATGATATTTTGAAAGTTCCTTCCCTATTTTTTAATTTTTATTCAATTCAACCTAATATTGCTAAACTTAAATTTACCCAAGACTTTTAAGAAAATTTCTTCATTCAGTCTTGGGTGAATCTTTTACCTTAAGCAGCCAGCTGCTCATCACGTTTAAATACCAACTCACCTTTTAGTGAACTTTCAGCATCAAAATAATACCCATCGATATTAAAGGCTTTTAAGTCTTCAGTTCGTTTAATCTGGTTTTCAATGATAAAGCGCGCCATTAAACCACGAGCTTTCTTGGCATAGAAGCTGATGACTTTATATTTGCCATTTTTCTGATCTAAAAATACCGGCTTGATGATTTCAGCCTGAATTTTGCTTTCTTTCACTGCCTTGTAATATTCATCCGAAGCAATATTGACCAGAATTTCAGACTCTGCTGCTGCCAGATCATGATTGATCAGGTCAGTGATGGTATGTCCCCAGAACTCGTAGAGATGAGCACCACGTGGGTTAGTCAATTTGGTTCCCATCTCCAGACGGTAAGGCATCATCAGATCCAGCGGACGCAATAAGCCATAGAGGCCGGATAACATACGCAGATGGTTCTGTGCGTAATGAATCTGATCCTGCTTTAATTGGTAAGCATCCAGACCGGTATAAACATCCCCTTTAAAGGCAAAGATTGCCTGACGAGCATTGGAAAAATCAAAATCCGGCTGCCAGTCTCTGAAGCGTTCCGCATTCAAATTGGCAATTTTTTCACTGACGCTCATTAAGCTGGAAATTTCAGTTGCTGATAACTTGCGGGCAACTTCTATCAATTCCTGGGAATGTTCCAGCAATCTTGCCCGAGTAAATTGATCGGTAGGTAAAGGTGTTTCGTAATCTAGAGTCTTGGCTGGAGAAATTAAAGCAAGCATAGCGACCTGGTTAAAAAATGATTAATCAAACTATATCAGTAGACTTATTTTAATTCCAATTCATGTTTTTATTTATCATAATCGTTAAAATAGAAAATTCTCCTGCAATTTATCGGTTTGCTATGTCCGAACCAATCTACCTCCAAGGCCCTGCTGGCCAACTTGAGGTTTTTGTGGATTATCCTCAGGGTGAAGTGAAAGGATTCGCGATTGTTTGTCATCCCCATCCATTACAAGGTGGCACACCACAACATAAAGTTCCGGTGTTACTGGCGCAAATGTTTTTAGAGCGTGGTTGTGTTGTCTATCGTCCAAGTTTCCGTGGTTCTGGTCAAAGTGCCGGTCTGCATGATGAAGGCTTTGGCGAAACGGATGATATACTTGAAGTCATTAAATATGCGCGTCGCCAACATATTGACCTGCCTTTCTTTGCGGGCGGTTTCAGTTTTGGCGCACATGTTATGGCCAAGTGTTACGCCGCCCTGCCAGTTGAACTGCAACCTTCAAAAGTGATTTTGTGTGGTCTACCGACTGCAACCGTAGCTGGCCTACGTCACTATGTTACACCACAGATCAAAGGTGATATTTTATTTATTCATGGTGAAGCGGATGATGTCACGCTTTTATCCGACATGATTGAATGGGCCAAGCCTCAACGTCATCTGGTCACGATCTTGCCTGGCGCAAATCATTTCTTTACCGGTTATTTAAAACAGCTTCGGATTGCGATGAGCCGTTTCCTCGCATTAAGCTGATCAAAAAAACCTCATCGAATGATGAGGTTTTTTTATTCAGAAATAAAATCTTTAGCATGAATTTCATAAATTACAGCCCGATATTTAGGTTTATCTAGGTGGTTGGTAATTTTTCCACCTACACGTTCTGCAATTTTTCGGCTAGCCCAGTTTTCTTCGGCTACCGGATAGCTCAAAGCTTTGATCCCTAATGTATTAAAAGCATAGCCCACAATACAACGTACTGCCTCATGTCCATAATAATGACCATGCGCCGTTTCACGAATCCAGATACCCACTTCAGGTATTTCATCATGCAGTCGATGCAAACCACATAATCCGATAAATTCATGTCTTTCAATATGGCGAATCACAAAAATATATTCTTTATGATCAGCCATATTGTTTAGCCAGTTTTGCCAGACTGTTGCAAATACCTGTTCAGATTCCGGTGCATCCCATGCCATAAAACGGGTCAAACTCGGGGTAATCGAGGCATAGGCTTCCGCAGCATCGGATGACTTAAAATAATCTAAAACAAGACGTTTACTTTGCAATATAGGCGAAAGACTTTGCATTTGTTGAACTAGTTCTTCCACTCAAACTCACTAAAACTTTCTTGTTCTTTCAACGATGCTTCAACAGCTTGTGCCAACTGATTTAATAAACTTTGTTCTGTAATCCGGTCCAGCCAGTCCTGTTCTTCATCCGGGTAAGAGGCGATTTCACAAATCAGGTGCCCTTCCTGGTCTCGTGTCTCACAGCTCACTGATAATGGCAACTCGTGTTCATCGACACTTACGGCCACTTGTGCGCCACTTTGCGCCAAGGTTTTAAAGCCATATTTACCGAGCTCTTCCGTCAGCAGATGTGCCACATATTCCTGAGCCTGCTGACTGCCCTGTAATTGTTCCTGGCTCTGAGGATTGGCCATAAATTTTAATTTTCGCATTGCTACATCCAAATGGCTTTTTTGTTGTATGGTTTTAGCATAAGCCAATATAAACAAAACAGCCAAGCAAAAGCTTGGCTGTTTCATGTAAATTTTAGAATTATTCTGTCACTTCAATCGCCAGACCAGCTTGAGAAGTCAGTTCAGTGAAGGTTGGGAAACTGGTTGCGACGGTTTCAGTCCCAACAATCTTGATTTCACCTGAGTTACGCAGACCTGCAATAGAGAAGCTCATGGCAATACGATGATCATGATGCGATTCAATTTCACCGCCAGTAAAGATTGGTGACCAGTCGCCTGTCTTACCTTTACCTTCGATAATGATGCCATCATCAGTTGGTGTACAGTCAATGCCCATGGTTTTCAAACCATCTGCCATCACTTGAATACGATCAGATTCTTTGACACGCAGCTCAGCAGCACCAGTTAGAATCGTTTGGCCTTCTGCACATGCAGCAGCAATGAATAATGCCGGGAATTCATCAATTGCTAGTGGCACTTGGTCTTCCGGCATATGAATGCCTTTTAACGTACGTGTACCGCGAATACGAATGTCTGCAATCGGTTCACCGCCTGCAATACGTTCATTTTCAACAGTGATGTCCGCACCCATCTGTTTCAAGATTTCAATCACACCAGTACGGGTCGGGTTAATGCCTACCGCTTCCAAAGTCACGTCTGAATTTTCAGTAATCGCTGCACCGACCATAAAGAAAGCTGCAGATGAAATATCAGAAGGCACCTGAATGTTAGTACCCACCAGCTTGCCGCCACCTTGCAGGGAAATACGGTTGCCTTCAGTTTTTACTTCATAACCAAAAGCACGCAACATACGTTCAGTATGGTCACGGGTTGGTTCAGGTTCAGTCACTGAAGTTTCACCTTCCGCCCAAAGACCTGCCAGCAGAATACCTGATTTCACCTGAGCAGATGCCATTGGCAAGTCGTATTGAATACCTTTCAGGTTTTGATTACCCGTAATCGATACTGGTGGTGTACCACGTTCACCCGTAGTTTGAATCTGCGCGCCCATCAAACGTAATGGTTTTGCAATACGCTCCATTGGACGTTTAGACAGGGATGCATCACCCGTCATCACCGAATCAAATTTCTGAGCTGACAGCATGCCAGCCAGCAGGCGCATCGAAGTACCCGAGTTGCCCATGTAAAGCGCAGACTTCGGTGCTTTCAGACCTTGCATACCCACGCCATGAATGGTCACTTCACCATTTTTAGGGCCTTCAATGCTTACGCCCATATCACGGAATGCCTGTAAAGTTGCAAGTGCATCTTCACCCTCAAGGAAACCCGTCACATGCGTTGTGCCTTCAGCGATGGCACCAAACATGATGGAACGGTGTGACACAGATTTGTCACCTGGCACGGTAAATTTACCTTGGAACGTCTTGGCACCTGGTTGAATGGTAAATTGTTGTGTCACTTTATTTTTCTCCATGAGAGGTTTCTTGGCGAGCATATGATTGAAGTGCTGACGCGCGGCTTGCGCATGCCCCAATAAGCCCATTAAAGCTTGTGAATCTTCATCTTCAATCAGCTTGCGGATAATCGCGAGTTGAGCTTCAAAGCCGTCCACGGCATTGAGAATCGCCTTTTTATTGGCAAAAAAGATGTCATGCCACATTTGTGGATCACTGGCGGCAATACGCGAGAAGTCGCGGAAGCCACCGGCAGCATAACGAAAAATATCCAGATTGTCTTCGCGCTTGGCCAGTTGTTCGACCAGGTTGAAGGCCATCAGATGCGGAAGATGACTGGTATGGGCCAGCACTTCATCGTGCTTTTCCACATCCATACAAATCACTTCCGCTTTGGCCACCTGCCACAGTTGAATCAGTTTATCGACCGCCCATTGTCCGCTGCTTGGTAACGGCGTCAAAATCACCTTGTGATTGGCAAATAGATCGACCTTACCTGCATGCACGCCGGTATGTTCAGCACCCGCAATTGGATGCCCCGGCACAAAACCGGCTGGCAGATTTTCACCAAACACAGCTTTGGCTGCTTCTACCACATTGCCTTTGGTACTGCCAACATCGGTCAGAATGGCATTTTCCAACAAATAAGGTTTGATCGTTTCTAGCACTTTCTGGGTAGCACGAACAGGTAATGCCAGTACCACCAGATCTGCCCCTTTGACGGCTTCTACAGGATCTGCATATCCGTTGGAAATCAGACCAAGTGCCTTGGCATCTTCCAAGGTTTTTTGTGAGCGGGTCGATGCCACGATGTCATTGGCTAAATGCTCGGCCTGAATGACACGCGCCAGACTTGAACCAATCAATCCAAGTCCGATAAAGGCAACTTTTTCAAACAGTGGCTGCGACATAACTTAAGCTTTCGCCTCTAAGCCAAGCACTTTGCCTAATGCAGCAAGGAATTTGGCATTTTCAGCTTCAGTACCAATCGATACGCGCAAGTGGTTTGGAATACCCACTGGACGCACGATCACACCTTCTTTCAACAACTTGTTAAATGTTTCTGCTGGATCAGCCTGTACATCGACCAAGATGAAATTCGCGCGTGAAGGTACATAGTTCAGGCCCAAAGCTTTGAAGCCAGCTTCAAGCTGTGCCATACCTGCTTTATTCACTTCACGAGATTTCTCGATGAAGGCTTCATCTTTCAGTGCAGCAACTGCAGCAACCATGGCTAAATGGTTCACGTTGAATGGCTGACGGATACGATTTAAATAGTCAGTTACTTCAACCGATGCCAATGCAAAACCAACACGCAGTGCAGCCAGACCATAACACTTAGACAAAGTACGGCTGACAATCAGATTAGGATACTGCTTCAGGAATTTCAGGCTGTTGAAGTTTTCCGGGAAATATTCCACATAAGCTTCGTCCAGTACCACGATGACATTCGCTGGCACTTTCTGCATGAATGCTTCAAATTCAGCTTCTTCAAACCAGGTGCCTGTCGGGTTGTTTGGGTTCGCAATAAAGATCAGCTTGGTGTTGTCTTTAATTGCAGCCGCCATCGCCTCAAGATCATGCGAGAAGCCTTTTGCTGGTACTTCAATCGCTTCAGCATGGATCGCTTGAGTTACCAGAGCATATACTGCAAATGCATGCTGGCTGTAAATCACAGAATCGCTTGAAGAAACGAATGCGCGGGCAAACATTTCCAGTAAGTCGTTTGAACCGTTGCCCAAAGTAATCTGGTCATGATTAAAACCAAATTGTGCTTTGATCTGGTCTTTCAGGATAAAACCACCACCATCTGGATAACGACCAATTTCTGCCAGTTCTGCAGCGACTGCTTCTTTGACTTTATCTGAACAGCCCAGCGGGTTTTCATTTGAAGCCAGTTTTACGATATCAGTGATGCCCAACTCACGCTCAAGCTCATTGATCGGTTTACCTGGTTGATATGGCTTTAATTTAGAGATGCCTTCATTGGCTGGGACAAACGACATTTTATACTTCCGATTTACAGATGAACCAGTGGTTAGCACCCTCGCACTAACCACGAAAGGCTGCTTTTATAAAACAGCTGCAGGATATGAACCAAGCACGCGGACTTCTTTCACAAGCGGACGAATTTCTTCGATCGCAGCTTTAACATTTTCCTGCTCAATATGACCTTCAAGATCGATAAAGAATACATAAGCCCATTTTTCAGGAAGTGCAGGTCGAGTTTCAATACTGGTTAGACTAATGTTGTGTTTGGCAAATGGAGCCAGAATCTCTAGCAATGCACCGGCACGGTCATGTGCAGAAACCAGTAATGAAGTTTTATCATTACCACTTTGTGGCACTTTTTCACGGCCAATTACCAGGAAGCGTGTAGTGTTTTCTGGATTGTCCTCAATATTGCTGTGCATAATCTCAAGATTATAAATATTCGCAGCAATTTCAGAAGCAATCGCAGCAGAATGCCATTCATTCTGAATACGGCGCGCAGCTTCAGCATTTGAACTGAGTGCCACACGTTCTACACCTGGATAATGAGCATCCAGCCATTTACGGCACTGAGCCAGAGTTTGCTGATGTGCATAGATCTGTTTAATACTGTCTTTACGGGTATTTTCAGAGATCAGGAACTGATGATGAATGGGTAATTCTACTTCGCCAATCACATTCAGATGCGAAGTCTTGAAACAGTCTAAAGTGTGGTTCACTACCCCTTCAGAGGAGTTTTCAACCGGTACCAGACCATAATGTGCACTGCCCGCTTCTACTTCACGGAACACTTCATCAATGGTGGGTAATGGACGAACTACAGCATCATGACCAAAATGTTTCAATACTGCTGAGTGTGTGTAGGTACCAGCAGGTCCCAAGAATGCAATACTTTGCGGTGCTTCAAGCGCCAAACAAGCCGACATGATCTCGCGGAACAGACGTGCCATCGTCGTATCTGACAATGGTCCTTCATTGCGCTCCATAACATTGCGCAAAACCTGTGCTTCACGTTCCGGACGGTAAAACAGCGGATTTTCTTCAGATGCGAATTTTGCTTTTGCTACAGCCTCAGCCAAACGTGCACGACGGTTAATCAATTGCTGGATTTGTTGATCAACTGAATCGATATCTTCACGAATTTTAGCCAAGTCTAAAGAAGCCGTTGTGTTTTGATCGTCGTTGATCATCGTGATGTCGCCCTTCATAAACCTTATCTGTGCAGTATAACAATTAGTGCGCTGCAAATGTTACACAATATAACTTTAGTAGATTAATTCTTAAAAACAGGGAGTTGATTTTAACCGTTCATCGCTTTAGTCACATCTGGTAACATTTCTTTCAGCATTTTCGCATGTTTTACATTATCAAATTGTAAACTTTGCCCGCTCATCTTAACTGATTTCTATCAAGATGAAATATCACTATTTCTTAATCTACATAACGATTTTAAGCATAAGAAAATAAAAATAAAGCCATCTCGATACTTCTAGTTTGACTACTTAAAATCTGAGTGACAGTTCACAATAAAATGCACATAGAAAACTGTTTTTTTAATCATTTTCCTTTGATTTAATTTGATTTTTTACACTAAATCACTATTTGGTTACAAAGCAGAGACGTTTTTTAAACCTTAAATCGCTAGTCTAATTTAAAACTATATTGGGGGTGCCTATAATGCCAAAAAGAATAGCGGTACTTGTAACGAATAATTTTGAAGATCTTGAATATACTGAGCCTGTTGCGGCCTTACTCGCTGCAGAGCATAGTGTCTGTAATATTGAACTACATGCCGGAAAAGTCGTACATGGATTACATGGTCAGTCGAGTGTAACGATTGATTGGGGAATTGATCATATCAGTATTGATGATTTTGATGGCCTACTCATTCCGGGCGGTGAATCGCCTGTATCCCTCGCCAACGATACGCGAGTCTTACATTTCATTCAGGCTTTTAATGAGACCAAAAAGACCATCTTCAGTCTTTGCGACGCATCTTTATTACTCAGTGAAGCTGATGTTTTAAAGAACCGCATCATTACCAGTATCCGTGCGCATGCACCTCGAGTACAACATGCAGGTGCGACGTATTATGATGTCGAACTAGTCAATGACAATAATCAGCTGATTTCATCTCGAGTACCCAATGATTTGCCAATTTTTATTCATGAATGTCTGGATGTATTAAAATCTTAAAATAATAAAATATCTAGATTTCAAGAATATTCTTTCCATAAAAAAAGAGTCCATTTCGGACTCTTTTTTTTATCTGTTAAGTTTTAACGTCCAAGCAGACCGCGAGCGACAATTTCTTTCATGATTTCATTGGTACCGCCATAGATCCGTTGAATGCGGGCATCAACAAAGAAACGCGAAATCGGGTATTCAGTCATATAGCCATAACCACCAAAGAGCTGAAGCAGATTGTCAGCAACTTTCATCTGCATATCTGTCGAGAAGCTCTTTAGCGCTGCTGCAGTTTCAACATCCAGCTTGCCTTGCATATACAACTCAACATTCTGGTTATAGAAAGCTGCTGTTGCCAGCTCGTCAATCTTGGCCTGTGCCAGTACAAAACGGGTATTCTGGAACTGACCAATCGCCTGACCAAAGGCCTGACGCTCTTTGACATATTGAGTCGTTAGATCAATCGAGCCACGAATGGCGCCCAGTGCAGTAGCAGCAATAGCGGTACGTTCACGTGGGAGTTCCTGCATTAGATATACAAAGCCCTGACCTAGCTGACCCAGCAACTGATCTTTCGGTACTTTGACATTATCGAAGAACAGCTCTGAAGTATCCTGTGAATGCAGACCAATCTTGTCCAGATTCTTACCTTTTTTAAAGCCTTCCAGATGCGTATCCACCAGCATCAAAGACACACCTTTGGCGCGTGCTTGCGGATCGGTTTTCACGGCTAATACGACTAAGTCAGCATGCTGACCATTGGAGATAAAAGTTTTAGAACCATTCAATAAATAATGGTCATCCTGCAAGATGGCATTGGTTCGCATGGCTTGCAGATCAGAACCAGCACCCGGCTCAGTCATGCCAATCGCACCGACCACTTCACCAGACACCATTTTCGGTAACCAGTATTTTTTCTGTTCTTCAGTACCAATATGCAGGATATACGGCGCTGCGATATCCGAATGGCAAGACAGACCAGTTGAAATTGCGCTATAGCCTGCTCTTGCCGACTCTTCGATTAACATCAGGGAATAGTGGGTCGGAACACCGTAGCCACCATATTCTTCCGGAACATCGACACATAAGAAGCCATTTTCACCCATCGCATTCCAGACTGAACGCGGCATCATGCCTTCACGCTCCCACTCTTCATAGTAAGGCGCTACGTGTTCATTCATAAAGCGTTTGAAATTGTCGCGGAAAAGTTCCAGGTCAGCATCGTAAGCCAGCATTCTTTTATCCTTATCGTGTTTATCGTTTTATTTCCTGTGCACAGGCTAACTATTTTTAGAAAGGCTGTCATGTGCCTGACTTATTTTTTCGCTAACTTCACAGTCAGATAAAAATAAAAAGGAAGCCGAAGCTTCCTTTTTATGACCTACAAGACGAACTCGAATTTAATGAGCGTTGTTGCCTTCCTGCGCCATTTTTTCATCAATTTCAGCCGGATTTGCTAATGCATAGTTCAGCTTGTCCATGTCTAACTGACCGACCCATTTTGCTACAACCAGAGTTGCCAAAGAGTTACCGACTAGATTGGTCAAGGCACGAGCTTCAGACATGAAGCGGTCAATACCGAGAATCAAGGCCAGACCTGCAACCGGAATATTACCTACAGCCGCTAAGGTTGCTGCCATCACGATAAAGCCTGAACCAGTTACACCCGCTGCACCTTTAGAAGAAATGAGCAATACGAGAAGCAAGGTAATCTGGTGAGACAAATCAAGTTGCGTATTGGTCGCCTGTGCAATGAAGATTGCCGCCATTGTCAGGTAAATCGAAGTACCATCCAGGTTGAATGAATAACCTGTTGGAATGACCAAACCTACCACTGACTTTTCAGCACCTGCAAGCTCAAGTTTTTTCAGCATACGTGGCAATACAGATTCAGACGATGAAGTACCCAGTACAATCAACAGCTCTTCACGAATCAGGCGAATCATCTTGACAATGCTAAAGCCGGTAAAACGAGCAATTGAACCCAGCACAATAAAGATGAACAGCAAACAGGTGATATAGAAGCAGATGATCAACTGGGCCAATTGCGCCAGAGAACCGATCCCATATTTACCGATCGTGAAAGCCATCGCACCAAATGCACCAATAGGCGCAAGTTTCATGATCATGTTCACGATGTTAAAGAACACATGTGAAATCTGATCTACCAGTTTGAGGACTGGCTTACCTTGTGCACCCAGTTTGTGTAATGCAAAACCGAACAGGATCGCAAATAAAAGGACTTGCAGGATTTCGCCTTCAGCAAATGCTCCAACCACCGTATTTGGAATGATATTCATAAAGAAATCAACGGTAGACTGAGAAGCACCCGACTCTACATATTTAGAAATCCCGGCCGTGTCCAGCGATGCCGGATCAACATTCATCCCAACGCCTGGCTTGGCAATATTAATTACCAGAAGACCAATGATCAGCGCTATCGTTGACACGATTTCGAAGTAAAGTAGAGCGACACCACCAGTTTTACCAACTGATTTCATACTCTCCATGCCTGCGATCCCACTAACCACGGTACAGAAAATCACAGGTGCGATGATCATTTTAATTAAACGGATAAATGCATCACCCAGCGGCTTCAGTTGTTCGCCCAAACCTGGAACATATTGTTCTGCACCATTAATGATTTGTGTACCACTTGGCGAGAAATGTCCGACGAGGATACCCGCAATAATGGCTACAATCACTTGAAAATAAAGCGACTTATAAATTGGTTTTTTAGCCATAACCTTACTTCACGATATACTTCTAACCAGAAGCAATATTCAGTTTTCACTTATTTTTAAAAAACAAGCGTCCAATACTTCATTGTCTGAAACAAAAAAGTGCCTATGTATCAAAAAATTAATCTGATACTGAAATTAGAATGTGTATGTACATTTAACAATCACAGGAACACTGATCCTTAAGAAAAATCAGTGCATTGATCAGGAGATAAAGCAAACACAAGAATTGCGTGAAATTTTAACCGTTTTTTAGACTTTTGTTTAACCCGAAATGTTAAATTTGCCTAAATACTAAACAATACCTCTTAGACTATAGTCTTATAAAACTATAATAATTCTGCAAAATAAGAAGGTGAAATACCAATATCAGCGTAAAATATGCCAATACTTGATGAACATGATTGATCTATGCCCATGACCACAAAGCGAAATATTTATAAAGATGCCGAACATCCTTTTGCCCAGTTTATTCGTATTATTGGCAAGGGAAAAAATGGTGCACGTTCTTTAAGCTATGAAGAAGCCTATCAGGCTTTTAGCATGATCCTGAAAAATGAGGTGCTGAACGTACAACTGGGCGCTTTTCTGATGCTATTACGTGTCAAGGAAGAATCTGTTGATGAACTCGCAGGCTTTGTGCAGGCGACCCGGGACCAGCTGAATTTTAAGGCACTGGATGTTGATCTGGACTGGTCCTCTTATGCAGGCAAACGCAAACATTATCCTTGGTTCATTCTGGCTGCGCTTACCCTTGCCAAGCATGGCTATAATATCGTGATGCATGGTGCTTCAGGTCATACCTTGAATCGGGTCTATACCGAACAGGTACTTAACTACTTAGGCTATCCAATCTGCCAGAATGATGCTGACGTGGAACAGCAGCTTAAAGACAAACATTTTGCTTACCTGCCTCTGGAGGTGATCTCTCCAATTCTGGCTGAGCTGATCGGGCTACGTAATGTTATGGGTCTACGCTCCCCGATTCATACGCTGGCACGTCTGATTAATCCATTTAATGCCAAAGCGACTTTACAGGCTATTTTCCACCCTGCTTATCGTAGTTCACATCAGCAGTCCGCTTATAAGTTAGGTTATCAAAATAGTGCAGTCATTAAAGGTGAAGGTGGCGAATTTGAACGTAACCCGGATGCCAAAACTTTAATCTGCGGGATTAAGAATGGCGAACTTTATGAGCACGAATTACCAAAACTGACCGACAACCGTAGTCCGATTGAAGAAGAGCTGGATCTGGCTGTATTTAAACAAGTATGGGAAGGTCAACGCTCACATGAATATGGTGAGATCGCAGTTGTCGAAACTATGGGCATTGCACTGTATACCATGGGCAAATGTGACAGCTATGAAGTAGCGATGCAAAAAGCCAGAGGGCTCTGGAATAGCCGCCTTTCAGTTTGATCAAGCCAAAAAAACAGACATTAAAAAAGACCACATTTGTGGTCTTTTTTTCGGTTTCGATTAAACGAAACGGATTGGCTTGAATTCCGGCTCATTTTTGTGATGATCATCATCACACTGTTCACCTTCTTCTTTAGTGCCACGATCGATATAACCACTACGTTCGGTTTCTGGCAGGTTTTTCATTTCCCAGGCATAGACAGCCTGCATACAGGTCTGACGCTGCTCCTGGGTCAGTGCCACACCATTCGGCCACTTGCCAATTTCAATGGCTGTTCTTAAGCGTTCTACAATCTCAGGATTGAGTACGGCAAGCATTTGTTCAATATTCATATTTAATCCTGCTTAAGATAGTCGAAGTCCTGATTCCAGCCCAGTTTGGTTCGACATGCATTATAGAAGTCATAACCTGGCGGATGCAGAAGATTCAGTTTAAAGGGATGCTTACGAATATGGACGCTATCGCCAACATTCAAAGACACACTGTGTTGTCCATCCGCACTCACCATCGGCAGTACGCGATTTTCACGAATCATTAGTTTAATTTCACTATGCCCTCCGACCACAATCGGACGTGAAGACAAGGTATGCGGATGCATCGGCACCAGCACAATTGCATCCATACTTGGATGCACAATCGGTCCACCACCGGACAGTGCATAGGCTGTTGAACCGGTCGGTGTAGATACAATCAGGCCATCACTATGCTGGCGATAGACATATTGTCCATCAATATTCAGCTCGAAATCAATCATGTGTACCGATTTACCTGAGTGCAAGACCACATCATTCAAAGCAATCGCGTCATAGATGATTTCACCTTTAGAGCGAACTTCCATTTCCAATAAGAAACGGCGTTCTGCCTGAAAATCACCTTTTAATACCTGATCCAGTTTGAAGATGACTTCGGTTGGCTTGATATCGGTCAGGAAGCCCAAACGACCACGGTTCACCCCGATCACTGGCGTATTGTATTTTACCAATGCCCGCGCTGCATGTAACAGTGAACCATCCCCACCTACCACAATCACCAGATCAACCACTTCGCCCAACAAGGCGCGGCTAACTGTTTGGGTATTCTGATAAGGAACCAGTTCAGCTGTATCTGCATCAAAAACAGGATGTAGACCTAAATTGAGCAGATGATCGTGGATCAGGCATAAGGTTTCAACCACTGAAGATTTATCCGGGCGTCCAATCAACCCGATATTTCGAAATGTCTTGTGGGAAATTTGCACCAGTGTCGTCGCTCCGCTTCGAATCTTGCTTATCATAACATTAAGCTTAAATAGGATGACAATTTATAACATGACAAAGCTGTGCAGGATTGAATTGAAATAGATTGAAATTAAGGAGAAAATGTGAAGTTTAATTTTAATTTTAATCTCAATAATTGATTAAATATTGCAAAATAATGAAAAGCTTCGCATGATTAGCACAATTTCACAGGGTCTTATCGTCATTTATGAAATCTGAACGAGGTATGGGGTTCATTGCCTTAATCTTCTCCATTCTAGTCATTTCTGCATTTGTAGCATTTAGTATCTATTTGATTAAATTAGATAATATTGTACGTGAAAAATTTGAAGGCCAACGCTGGGATATTCCGGCCAAGGTTTTCGCACGCCCGATGGAAGTGTATGTAAATGCCCCTGTCAGCCAGCAGGATTTCCAACAAGAATTAAAATTACTGGGTTATAAAGGTTCAGACAGCTATACCAAATCGGGCAGCTTTGTCAGCACTGGCAATACCATGTATGTGCATACCCGTGGCTTTGATTTTGGCGATCGCGTTGAACCTGAACAGGTATTGAAAGTCAGCTTTAATGGCGATCAGATTGCTGAAGTAAGTGCGACCAAGCCCTCTTCTAGCGGGATTGCCCGTCTGGAACCTTTATTGATTGGCGGTATTTATCCACAGCATAATGAAGACCGTGTGCTAATTAAGCTCAATAAAGTGCCTAAACCGTTAATTGATGCTTTAATTGCTACTGAAGACCGCAATTTCTACAATCACCATGGCGTATCTCCACGCGGGATTGCACGTGCAGTGGTGAGCAATATTACTGGTGGTAAGCGTCAAGGTGGTTCAACCCTCACCCAGCAGCTGGTCAAGAATTTCTACTTAACACCAGAACGTACCTTAAAGCGTAAGGTAAATGAAGCCTTTATGGCGATGCTGATTGAATTGCATTATGGCAAAGATGAGATTCTGGAAGCCTATTTAAATGAAGTGAATCTGGGCCAGAACGGCAACTATTCTGTAAATGGTTATGGTCTGGCTTCACAATTTTATTTTGGCCTCCCGTTACGTGAACTGAATATTTCTCAACAGGCCTTTTTAGTCGGTCTGGTTCAAGGTCCAAGCCTGTATAACCCATGGCGTAATCCCGAACTTGCGAAAAAACGTCGTGATGTGGTTCTGAATAATATGCTGGTAATGGGTAATCTGACCCAAGATCAGTATGAAACAGAAACTGCCCGTCCGCTGAACGTCATTTCCAAGCCAACTTTGGGCCCTGCCCGCTTCCCGGATTTTCTGGACATTGTTCGCCGTCAATTGCGTACCGAATATCAGGAAACTGATTTAACCAACCAGGGTCTGCGTATTTTCACCACCTTAGATCCATTGGCACAAACCCGAATTCAAGACAGCTTTAAGAAAAGTGTAGCCCGTTTAAGCAAAGCCAATCCAGGCCGTCTAAAAGATTTGCAAGGCGCTGTTCTGGTCGCACACCCTGAGAATGGCGAACTGGTTGCAGCAGTAGGCTCTACTCAGGACTTTACCGGTTTTAACCGTGCTTTAGATGCCAAACGTCAGGTTGGATCTTTACTCAAACCGGTGATTTATCTGACAGCGCTAGAATCAAATCGTTACCACTGGGCCAGTCCAATTGAAGACAGTCAGATCACCATTCAAAGTGATGGCAAACCATGGACTCCGAAAAACTATAGCGGTAGTGTACATGGTGTAGTACCGATGTCTCTTGCCCTATCACAATCCTATAACCTGTCTGCGGTGCGTTTGGCACAGGAATTTGGCCTGTCGACCTTTATTAACCATTTGAAAAAATTTGGTGTGACTTCTGACATACCAAATTATCCATCTATTTATTTAGGTGCGGTAGATATGTCACCGATGGAAGTGATGAATATTTACGGCAACTTCGCAACAGGTGGCTTTAAATATCCGGTGAAATCGATTCGTTCTGTAGTCGATGCGAATGGCCACTCGCTTGAACGTTACAGCTTAAGTGTTCAGCCGACGATTGATCCAGCATCAGCCTATGCTCTGAATTATGGTTTACAACAGGTCATGTCGAGTGGTACTGGTCGTTCTGCTTATAACAGTTTGCCACGTAACCTGAATCTGGCGGGTAAATCGGGTACGACAAACGATACCCGTGATTCATGGTTTGCAGGTTATTCTGGCAACTATATGACAGTGGTCTGGTTAGGTCTGGATGACAACAAAGTCACTGGATTAACCGGTTCTTCAGGTGCCCTTCCGGTCTGGACCAATGTCATGAAACAGCTACGTCAGAAGCCGGTGAATCTGGCTCAGCCTAATGAAATTGAATGGCACTGGCTGGACCGTTATACAGGTAAACTGACTGCCCAAGGCTGTGATGGTGCCATGTATATTCCGATTTCACGCCATGCTCTACCAAATCAGGCGACTGCTTGTGGCATCTCACATTACGCCACCGAGCCTTATACGATTGATTCAGAACCTTCACCAGAAGATGAGGAAGAAGATGATCTCAGTCGTTATATACAAGAAAGTGAAACAGAAATAGAACGCGAAGTTGCTAAACAAACCCGTATTATCGCGAGTGGAAGTTATAGCCAATAATTGAGCCTATGTTTATGTTAAGAAAATTGATTCCTGGTCTGCTCATCCTCGGTCTGGTGGGCTGCCAAAGCATGTCGGAACCAGAACAGCCTGCGGCTCCGTCCAAACCTCCGGTTCAGCAAAAACCGAAGTCCTCTACACCTGATGGTGTAGTGATTACACCCTATGATCGACCAGAGATTAAACGTCAAAAAATTGTGATCCCTGAGCAAAAGCCCCAGTCACAAAAATTTGATGACGGACGTAACTTACCTGCATTTAAAAAATTGATGCAGCAAACTCAGCAGGCTTATAGCAAGCAGCAATATAATCAAGCTGAAACTTCTGCCGTACAGGCTCAGCGTTTGGCGCCTCAAGCTTCAGAAACTTATCTGTATCTTGGCTTGATCGCAAACCGTAAAAACCAGCCGGCCCGTGCAGATGCTTTTGCCCTACGTGGTTTGAGCTATGCGCAGACTAATGCAATGAAAAAGCAGCTCTGGCAGGTACGCCTGAAAGCAGCTCAACTGCAAAAAAACACCAAAGCCATTCAGCAAGCTCAGCAGGCCTTAAAGAAATTTTAAGGCCCTGGCGTGAGCCCAGTTATTTATAATAAGTTTTTGACTTAAACATAACGGATCCCTGCAATCCCATAAGCATGCTGGTTTTGAGCATAGTCTAGATCTTCAGCCTTCATACCACCTAAGGCAAATACAGGAATCTGTACCTGTTTAGCCATCTGTTTAAATTTTTCCCAACCTAAAGCTGCGGTATCAGGATGTGTTTCTGTTGCCAGTACCGGGCTGAGTAAAGCTGCTTCACAGCCTATATTTTCTGCATGTTTTAATGCTTTCAGATCATGACAGGCTGCAAGATAACGATAGCCACCAGCTAACTCCCCTTTTTGTAGTTGCATCAATTGAGACTGTTTCAGGTGAATGGTACGAATGGTTTGCTGCTGCAATTCATTCAGTTGTGACCAAAGTCTCTGATTGATGATCAATCTGGATAACTGATCGACTGGAATCTGCTGTAACTGGCTGATGTATTCAGGGCTGGCCATTACTCGCCAATATAGCATCTGGTCTTTTTCCAGATTATTCAGGTGACTTAAGTCGTCAGAAATTTTGATCTTCCGCGGCCATTGTAGCTTTTGAATCATGGCCTGATTGGCTTTAGGAAAGTTCAGCTCACTGAGTTCATCCCGGCTATAGCAGCGCCAAGGCTGCTTGATCTCAGCTAATTGTTCTGGCTGAACCGAAGCATGGAAAATATGCAGATTGACGATGACATCTTCATATTCATGCGAAATAAAATCAAAGGTATGCCATTGCTCAATATCAATTCCGACTTCTTCAATCACTTCACGTCGACATGCCTCTACAGGCAATTCGCCCTGTTCTACTTTTCCGCCTGGAAACTCATATTTATTGCCCTGATGCTGTTTGGCTTCACGCCAACCGACCAGAACCTGATTTTGATGAAATAAAATAGCGATTGCGACATGAATTGTGGCTTTGGACATAATGTTCTGAACCATTGAAGTTTTACAGATTGTAAGCAAATTAGAGTTTTTTATAAATGAAGCAATTATTCGTTGACAGATCTATTCGATAATGATTATCATTTAAATCAATCCAAAACACACCACGGAGTCGACGGAATGAACGCACCATTTAGCCTATTTACCCGTAATAATGATACTCAGCATGCGCTACCGATGTTGCATTCGAACAATTTATTTGCGCTAGGACGAGAAATCCGGATCATGCATGCGGGTGAAGAATACCGTCTACGTTTGACTCGTAACAATCGTCTCATCCTGACTAAGTAATTTAAATACTCCAAAAATAATAAACGTGGGAACAGGCAGTATGAATCAGCGCATACTGCTTTTTTAATTGCTAGATCCAATAACTATATTATTTAGATTGAAAAATTAATGAAACTTTAAGTCCACCCAAAACTGACGGCGCATAATCAATCTTGGCCGTATGTAACTGCATAATCTTTTGACAAATGGACAGTCCCAAACCTGAACCTTGTGTTCGCGTACCCAAGGCTCGGTAAAAACGCTCACCTAAACGTTGCAATACGTCGGCCTGAATCCCCTCTCCAGAGTTTTCAATCATGAGTTGTGGATTCTGACTTTCAACTATCGTCCTGATTTCGACCTGTCCCTGCACAGGCGTATAACGAATGGCATTATCAACCAGATTGCGGATACAGCTAAAAATCAGCTCTGCATTTGCTTCAATCACTGCATCTTCAAGTTTTAAGTTCCAGTGAATCTCTTTTTCCTGAGCAAAAGGTTGTAAAGCTTGTAAGACCTCATGAACCAATACTTTAAGATTAACCTGTTGTTTGGGCAGCTGCTCTGCATGTTCTGGATCAAGCCGAGCCAATAGCAATAAGTTTTCCAGAATCTGCGTTCCGCGGTTGACGTCATTCTGAATCATCTGTAACGCTTGCCCAAGTTGGGCATCTTCCTGATATTTACGTTTCAGCACCTGTAAACGCATCTGAATGGCAGACAATGGGGAACGCAACTCATGTGAAGCGTCGGCAGTAAAACGTTGCTCGGCAGCCAATGATTTTTCTAAACGGCTCAACATGGCATTCAGCTGACGGACAATCGGTTGCAATTCATTAATCTCAGGATCAGGACTTTGAACCGGAGTGAGATCCTGTGCAGATTTAGAACCGATTTCTCGGGAAATTTTATTTAAAGGTCTTAATTGCCGCTTAATGGCAAAACGTAAAATCAGCCACTGTAATATCCATAGGATAAATAAAATCCCGGCGAAACCTAAAGTCGTTTGCCAAAGCTCATCAAAGCGTACTGAAAGCGGTTGTACCACTTTCACTTTCAAGTCTTGATCTTCAGCAATCAGGATGCGAATAAAATGGCCATTTTCATAATCAAAGTGAAACCCGTTTTTCTGTGCAACTGGTATCTCATTAATCAGTTCATCATCAATTGAAGTGGTCAGTACCTGCTGATTCAGTAGTAAGGCATATTGAATATCAAACTGCTCACTGATTTCATCGACCTGCGTATTTTTGGCCTGGTTCACATCTCCCAGAAGTAACTCTGAAATTTCTTCCATTAGGTCATCATGCAGATCAATCGCCTGATAACTGGAAATTCCCAACAACAGCAGCCACGCCAGAAATCCTGCCAGTATGGAACTGAACATGGCATGTTGAATCAGCCGACTTTGCAGGGAAATAGGTGCCTTCATATGGAGGCCTCGGGTTTATGCATCCGGTAGCCCAAGCCACGAATGGTTTTAATCATCTGACTGCCGATTTTTTTACGTAGCTGATAAATAAAGACTTCAATCGCATTGCTTTCGATTTCATCTCCCCAGGCATAGAGTGATTCTTCCAACTGTTCTCGGGTAATGATATGTTCTGGTTTTTGCATCAGCTTATATAAAATCTGGAATTCTTTTGCAGTCAGATTAATGCTCTGCCCCGCCTTCATTACAGTCTTGGCTTGAGTGTCCAGACTAAGATCCTGCCATTGCAGGATATGATGTGGCATTTGCTGTTTTTGTCTGAGCTGGGCACGCACGCGAGCGGAAAGTTCTTCCAGACTAAAGGGTTTTACCAGATAATCATTGGCCCCTAGATCGAGTCCTGCAACCCGGTCATGAATACTGTCCTTGGCGGTAATAAATATAACGGGCGTATCTTTCTGTTTATTACGCAAGCTTTTAAGAATGTCGTCTCCGGTTGCATTCGGCAGGCCACGGTCCAGCAAAATACAGTCATACTGATGCTGTTCAATCGCCAGAATCGCATGATCCCCACGATCAACCCGATCAATCACATAACCGTCCATTTCCAGCCAGGTTTGAATACTTTCCGCCTGAGATTCATCATCCTCTGCCAAAAGAATACGCATGTTATGCTCCGCTTGTTTTATCTTTCTATCTTGCCTTGAAAAAGTTCCAGACTCAAAAAAACCACATGCTTTTTGGTAACTTGCATGTGGTTTTTTGTTGCTGTCTTCAGATTCAGTTCAGGAAATCATGCTGAAATTAAAACTGAACTTGGTCGACATCAATTTCAACACGTTTCGCAGGTTTATAGTCAATGTCCACTTCACCAATGATTACCATAGGTGTTTTAGCTGATACTGGTTTACCCTGCCAAAGTTCATCATCAATTTCGACAGTAATGGTGCCGGTATTGTCACGGAACTGGTATTTTTCATCACCGACAGCTTTCACCACATAACCTTTCAGCTGAACCTTGCTGTCATCTTTCATGGTCAACGCTTGCTTAACTGTAGTCGTTTTAGCAAATGCAGCCTGATTCACCGCAGTTTCACTACTCGCAACTGCGGCAGTCCCAATTGAACCCATTAATGTAGCTGCTAAAACAGTATTCATCATCATTTTCATTGCAGTTACCTCTTTTTAAAGTCTTGCCCTGTTTCGATAATGCTATTAAAACAGCCGAAGATGAATTGAATCTTAAGATCGCTTCATCTTCAGAATTAATTTAATGGCACAACTCTCAAAACTTCTTCAAGCGTGGTGACCCCTTCCAGAATCTTGCGAGCACCGGCAATCCGTAAAGGTTCTACCCCTTCTTTTTTTGCCTGCTGACGTAATTGATTCAGGTTAGCATCCACTCCGATCAACTGCTTGGTAGTCAGGCTAAGCGGCATAAACTCATAAATTCCGATTCGGCCTTTATAACCGGTATGGCGACACTCTTCACAACCGACTGCTTTAAAAACAAATTCCGGACGTGGTAAAGGATAGTCCACTGCCAGATGTTGCCATTCCTGCTCATCCAGGAAACTCTCCTGCTTGCAGTGCGGACATAGCTTACGTACCAGACGTTGAGCCAAAACGCCCAAGATGGTGGCTGCTGTTAAAAATGGTTGTACGCCCAGATCATGCAAACGGGTCAGACTCGACGGCGCATCATTGGTATGTAAGGTAGAAAGTACTAGGTGACCGGTTAATGCTGCCTGAATCGCCATATTGGCCGTATCTTGGTCACGAATCTCACCGACCATGATTATGTCTGGGTCCTGACGCATCAGCGCACGCACACCATCGGCAAATCCTAGTTCAATTCCGTTATTGACCTGCATCTGGTTAAAGCTCGGCTCGAGCATTTCAATCGGGTCTTCAATGGTACAGACATTGACTTCTTCGGTCGCCAGCTGTTTCAGTGTCGAATACAAGGTCGTAGTTTTACCTGAACCGGTCGGGCCTGTGACCAGAATAATACCGTGACTGTGACTGGTCAGATTATTCCAGTCATTGAGTAAATGTCCTTCGAAACCGAGCTGCTGAAAACTTCTGACTAGAACTTCTGGGTCAAAAATACGCATTACTAGCTTTTCACCCAATGCGGTAGGTAAGGTCGATAAACGCAGTTCAGTTTCCTGCCCTTTCGGAGTCCGGGTTTTTAAACGACCATCCTGTGGTTTACGTTTTTCTGCCACATTCATCCGGCCCAAGATTTTGATTCGGGAAATGACCGCAGTCAAGGTATTGGCTGGCATGTTATAGATGGTATGCAATACCCCATCAATCCGGAAACGGATTTTGCCGGTGTCTTTGCGCGGTTCCATATGGATATCACTGGCACCCTGCTCAAAGGCAAACTGCAGCACCCAGTCTACCAGTTTCACGATATGCTGGTCATTGGCATCCGGATTCTGGGAATCACCCAGTTGCAGCAAGGCTTCTACACCTTTATTTTCCCGCTCATAAGCAGATGATTTTTGCGAGCCACTGACTGCACGACTGACCTGATAATACTCAACAATATAACGCTGGAGCTGTTCCGGATTGAGCAATACCCGTTCAATTTTTTTCGGTGCAATATTCTGTTCGAGATTAGATACCCATTCAGTTTTATAAGGCTGATCTGTGGCAATCAGCACTTTATCTGGTTGAATTTCTACTGCCAGAATACGGTTACGCAATGCATATTCCTGTGACATGACATTGGTCAAGGCCTGCACATCAGCTTTGAGTGGGTCAATGATATAGAACATTAAACCGGTTTTTTCTGCCAGCCACTGACATAAACGGTTGAGTGTCAAAGTACTTTGAGGATGGGACTGATCAACCAGACTAAAGTTCGCGATCCATTGTAAAGGATGCCATTTTATTTGTTCACGTTGACGATGTGTGGTCTGAACTCGCATCCGGTCACGTTCAGTTATTTTTCCGTCTTTTAAAAGCTGATCCAAACACCAGCCTGTATCAATTTCAAAATCAAATTTCATGATTGATGATCCCCAAAACTGCCTCCACTATAACAAGTTTTTCGTGTTTTTCGCATTCCATAGCGACTTCAAAACTAGAAAGCGGATTTATCTTTCATGAATATTAAGCACATCATATTGGTTTGAGTTCATAATCTTTTTTCTGCTTGTCGATGTGTCAATTTTTCGCCTATATTTCAATCAGGATATTTTATTCAATCGCTGAGGCCAGGTATGGATTTAAGCGTGGTTCCCTTAAATGAAAGTAGTTCCTTTCATGAGTTGCTTACTATCCTGACTGCTGCCTTAGGATGTGGTTTGCTAATCGGACTGGAACGTGAACGGCACAAACAGCGTGAAGAACAGGCCAGTTTTGCCGGGCTACGCTCTTTTGCGATCTGTGCTTTATTAGGTGCATTGTGCTTTCTATTCGGAATGACAATGGGCCTAGCTGGTGCACTCATTATTGGCGGCATTGTCATTTTTTCTATCCGGAACCAGATAGAAGATCCGGGAATTACCACTGAATTGGCCTTTATCATGACCTATTTTATTGGGGCGATTTGTCTGTGGAATATTCCTCTGGCTGCAGGACTAGCAGTTCTGATCACGATAATTTTAATGGCCAAACACTCTATGCATAATATTGCCGGACAGTGGATTACTGAGGCTGAATTTAGGGATGGATTACTATTATTAGCCTTAATTCTGATTGGTTTACCACTAACCCCTGACCGGCCTTTATGGGGTGAAGTGCTGAACCCTTATCTGATTTTAAAATTAGTAACTCTCATACTGGTAGTTCAAGCTTTGGCACATATCGCTAAACGTTTCTTTTCGACTAAAAATGCCCTGATATTGTCTTCAATTGCCTCAGGTTTTGTTTCCAGTACAGCCACTATTGCTCAATTAGGCATACAGGTCCGTAAAGGTGAAATAGATACAAAATCCAATGCCGGTGCTGCCCTGATGTCCTGTATTTCGACACTAGTTCTATTATTCATTGTAGTCGGAGGAGTTTCCTGGGACTGGCTAAAAATTCTGCTCTTACCGTCGTTGGTTGCTATGCTTATTCTGGCTGCATGTGCATTTATATTATTACATAAAGCTGAACCTGCTAAAAATCAGGAGTCTCCGGAATCTTCTGACAGTAAAATGTTTAGTCTCAAGGAAGCTGTGATTATCGCTGCCGCATTAACCCTGATTCAGGCTGGAGTTTACGGGCTGGAGGTCTGGCTCGGGGATGCCGGCTTACTGGCCGGGACCTTACTTGCCTCTCTATTCGAGATTCATGCCGCGATGGCCAGTGTTGTCGTTCAAGGCGATCCCTCCAATATGCGTTTGATTTATGCCCTGCTTTTAGGTCTGGGTGCTCATGCCTTGGCCAAGTCAGCCAATGCCGCTTTGACCGGTGGCTGGAAGTTTGTCCTTTATTTTGCGCCTGTGCAGATTTTGCATATGGCGGTGTTAATTGCGATTGTTTGGTGGATGGTCTTTTAATTATTAAAAATTTCTAACTAATTAATTTTTATATTTTTACTCGGTTTTATTTCAATGATTTTATAGCTATAATCGGCTGGCTTTACTTTAAAAAAACAATTGAATTAATATAATTTTTATAGGGTATTTATGAAATTTAAGACTTTATCATTCGCAATTTTTAGTGCATTCATGTTAAGTGCTTGTGGTGGAGGTTCATCTTCTGAATCATCAAATGAAGGCACAGGCACAGGCACAGGCACAGGCACAGGCACAGGCACAGGCACAGGCACAGGCAGTCTTGAACTTAGCACGCCCTCATTTCAACAATGGACTACATTTTTCATTGATGAATATTCTGATTCAACTTTAGATTATGAAATTGAGCAAAGTACTTTTGATCAAGGAAATTTATACTTTAAAGTTGAAGAAACCACAGGTTGGGATGAAAGCGATACATTCTCTTTAACCGAGAATGGATTATATGATACAGGCAATATCCATACTAAATATGGACAGTTAAATGGAGCAATCAGAACAAATGCTACTACATGGCAACTAGCACCATACTCCTCTATTAATTCAAAAGATCTTCAAACGACCATTAAATTTAAAGAAATTGATATTAGTGGTAAAAATATTGCTCCACTACTTAGTCCTATTAATTATTTAACACTTAAATATAATTTACTTGATACCTATACAATGGGGGAATTAGGTGAAAAATTCTATACTTTAACAAGTGATGCAAAATTCCCAGCAAACTCAAAATGTATTCAATTTCAAGATATTTCAAATTCAAAAGAATATATTGAGCTATATAAATATTCACTTGAAGAAGAAGATTACTTGAAAACAGAATGGGCCAGTGTATCCACCGATAGTAAAAACTATTCTAAAAAAACCTTTAAAGATGCAATTGCTTATTTAGATCTCCGAGAAGATCAGCAATGGGGTCTCGCAGAATATAAAAGTAAATATTATGAAGTAGATTATCATCCAGCAGGAAAAGAATACGATTTCAAAAACTTGCTATCAGAACTTCAAAGTTTGATAACTTCTGCAAAAGATAATAAAGAGAAGCAAGTTCGCCAAGAACTTTATAACTTAACTCAAAATGCATGCAATGCATTTAATGATGTCGCTTCAAATGAAATTAGAAAACAAATGAATAACGTGACCAGTAAGTAATTTTTATCATTTGTCTTGGTTAGTAGCTAAATCATTTAAGAAATACAGGAACTTAAAGTTCCTGTATTTTCACCTTGTTGTCACCTATTTTAAACTTCACATCTAAATCAGCAAACTTCATCCCATAAATCCGCTCTTCATCTTCCTGATATGCTGGTCTTGGATCTAAAGATAAAACCGCTTCCAGTTCCTGAATAGTCTGCATAGAAATTTTTCCATCCAATAGTAATTGTTGCTTTTGCTGCTCCGCTTCATCGCTCCAAATGACGGTTTTACGTGATGGTTCATCCTGTGCATAACCGCTTTGCGCATCAATCACTGAATCCGAATATTGAATATAAGGTTTAATGTCTATAATCGGCGTTCCATCTAACAGGTCGCTTCCTGCGACATAAACCCGGACATTTTTACCGACTTTTTCGACACGATTTAATTTCACGACTGATAAACCAATGGGGGCAGGACGGTACATACTACGCGTAGCAAATACACCTATTTTCTTGTTACCGCCTAAACGTGGTGGTCGAACCTGCGGACGAAACTGCTGGCTCTGCTGATTTTTATTGTCATGAAACTGCCAGACTAACCAGAGATGACTAAACTCTTCGATGCCCTCAAATGCGAGTAAATCATTATATGGACCGGTCATTTCAATATAGCTTTCAACCTGTACCAAATTAGGCTGACGCGGGATGCCAAACTTTTCTTTATAGGGAGAATGCATATAGCCAATAATCGGCAGAGTGAGTTCGGTCATAATCACTTTTTTTGATAAGCTCAATTAAATATATTCAGTTTATAGAGAATGAATTTAGATTAGAATAGCAACCTGTTCTAATTTGATAACTTATTGAGACCTTTAATGGCTGCTTTTAACGTCGAAAAGATTACTCACGTCCACCATTGGAATGATACTTTATTCTCTTTTAAAACGACTCGTGACACTGCATTACGTTTTAAAAACGGTCAGTTTGTGATGATCGGTCTTGAAGTCAATGGCAAGCCTTTAATGCGTGCATATTCAATTGCAAGTGCAAACTATGAAGAAGAGCTGGAATTCTTCTCAATCAAAGTTCCAGATGGTCCTCTTACCTCTATTCTACAAAAAGTTAAAGTTGGCGACGAAATCCTGGTTTCTAAAAAACCTACCGGTACGCTGGTTCTTGATGACTTAAACCCAGGTAAAAACCTGTACCTGCTTTCTTCAGGTACCGGCCTTGCACCTTTCCTTTCTGTCATTCGTGACCCTGAAACCTATGATCGTTTTGAAAAAATCATCGTTGTTCACGGTACACGTTTCATCTCAGAACTGGCTTACCAAGATTTGATTCTGAACGAAATTCCAAATCATGAGTTCTTCTCAGAATTGGGTGCTAAAGAAAAATTAGTGTATTACCCAACTGTTACTCGTGAAGAGTTCCATACCCAAGGTCGTGTAACCACTGCGATTGAATCTGGTCAATTATTCGAGAAAATCGGACTACCACGTTTCAACCCTGAAACTGACCGTGCAATGCTCTGTGGTTCTCCTGCATTCCTGGACGATGTTGCTGCACTGCTAGATCAACACGGTCTGAAAGAATCTCCACGTATGGGTGTTTTGGGTGACTACGTAATTGAACGTGCATTCGTAGAAAAATAATCTGCAAAAAAAACCTTTTGCAACCTAAAACGCATGCTTTAAGCATGCGTTTTTTATATCCAGTAAGTCTTAATCTGAAAGAATTAACTCAACCTACTCTATACTTAAAATTTCTTATAATTAGCATATTTATAAAAATGTAATTACTTAAAAAAGTAAAATAAATGATAAATATCAATACTCACATTATATTTTTTAGTCAAAAATTCATTCTTAAATGTTAGAATATGTAACTATAATTGATTTCTCATGAGGATTTATCTTCGCTAAAGACTTAGTTACATAAACTCTGTAAACTTTTAATTCGATCTATTTAGATCCCATTCTCCTGTTTCACCGTTTATGCAACCAAGCCGTTTTCTATAGGCAAGGTATGAGCACTGAACAACCCTCCTCTATCGAGCGTACAGGGTCTAAAGTCTATCGCTATTTTGTAGTGATATTAACTTTACTCGTTGCGCTGTACTTGATCATTCAAGGCGCTAAATTACTCACTCAGCCTCGGTGGTACAAGTTATTATCTCATCGCAGGGATTGCCTATGTTGCAATCGCCATTTTCTATGCGATGAAAAAAGCCCTTGGTTTCTGGCTTTCTATTGTTACTTTTATTGCAACCATCATCTGGGCGATTGCTGAAGTTCAAGGTTTGAGCTTCTGGCAATATATTCCACGTTTGGTGGTTCCAACTATTCTGTTTGTCCTCAGCATGTGGGCAAGCAAAAACCTGCCAGCACTCGATGCTGCAAAAATCAAAGCTGCCAATCTTGTTGGCTTTGCCGGTTTCTTTGCCTGTGTAGCAGCTCTGATTGCTGCGTTCTTCCCACATGACAAAATCCTTAATCCTGTTGATATCGTACAAGACCCTGCACTGGCTAAACCGAATGCAGAAAACCCGGACAACTGGGAATATTTCGGTCGTAATGGTAACGGTACCCGCTTTGCACCGTACACTGACATTACCCCTGAAAATGTTAAAGATCTGAAAGTCGCTTGGACTTATCACACTGGTCGTGATACCTCTGCCAGTGTCGATGAAAATATACCGATCCAAATTGGCAGCACATTGTACTCATGTACACCAACTAATATCATTTCAGCGATTGATGGTGACAGTGGTAAAGCACTTTGGAAATATGATCCACATGCAAAAACTGCAGAGCATATTACCTGCCGTGGTGTCGGTTACTATGATGCAACTAAAGACAAATCTTTAACTGCAGCAGACCTACAAGCACCTGGTATTAAAGCTTGTCCACAACGTATTCTAACTTCTACTGTTGATGGCCGTTTAATTGCCTTAAATGCTAAAACTGGTGCTTTATGTCCAGAATTTGGTACTAACGGTCAGGTCGATGTTCTGCATGACATGGGTCCTACCGAACAAAGTAAACGTTACCATCCAACGTCTACTCCACTCATTGCGGGTCATGTTGCCGTATTAGGTGGCTGGGTACGTGATATTGTGCATGGCGAACCGTCTGGTGTCGTACGTGCCTATGACGTTCGTACTGGTAAATTGTCTTGGGCTTGGGATGTCGGTAATCCTGAACTGGTTGGTGAACCTAAAGATGGCAAAGGCTTTACTTTAGAAACACCAAACATGTGGACCATCCCGACTTATGACAAAGACCTGAATCTGGTTTACTTACCTACAGGTAATGGTCCTCCTGACTACTGGGGTGGTGACCGTAACGGAGCCAAAGAAAAATTTGGTTCTGCCATTGTTGCCGTAAATGCTTTGACTGGTAAAACTGTTTGGTCTTATCAAACTGTTCACCATGATGTCTAGGATTATGACTTGCCGTCACAACCTGTACTTTATGACATGACTGATGATCATGGCAAAAAAGTTCCAGCGTTGATTCAAACTACCAAAATGGGTCAAATCTTCGTTCTTGACCGCCGTACTGGTAAACCAGTCACTAAAGTTGAAGAACGTCCAGTCGACACCAATGGTGCTGAAGGTGAAAAACTTTCTCCTACCCAACCATTCTCTGTTGGCATGCCACAAATTGGTAATACGACATTGACTGAACAGGATATGTGGGGCATCTCAACCTTTGACCAATTGGCTTGTCGTATTGACTTTAAAGACTCTGTGTATAACGGTCTTTACACTGCACCTGGTGAAAAACCATATATCGAATGGCCTAGCCTGCTTGGTGGTTTCAACTGGGGGGTATCTCAATTGATGAATCTACTGGCATGATGTACGTTAACGATATGCGTATGTCACTTCGTATGTCATTGGTTCGTAAAGAAGATATGGGTAAATATCATATCTCAACTGACGAAGTACCAGGATTCATGGGTACCGTACGTCCGCAATTGGCTGGTCCTTATACGGGTGTGAAAATTGACATCATGCAATCTAAACTGGGTGTTCCTTGTAACAAACCTCCATTTGGTACTATGACTGCCATCGACTTGAAATCTAAAAAAGTTGTTTGGGAAGTGCCGATGGGGACAGCAAAAGAGTTGGGGCCGTTAGGTGTTAAAACCCATATGCCAATTCCTTTAGGTATGCCAACACTCGGTGGTCCTACTTCAACTGCTTCTGGTCTAGTGTTCTTCGCAGGTACTCAGGATTACTACCTACGTGCGCTGGATTCGAAAACTGGTAAAGAAGTATGGAAAGCCGAGCTGCCTGTTGCTGCTGTTGCTGCACCGCTGATTTATAAATCTCCAAAAACTGGCAAACAATATGTTGTGATTTCTGCAGGTGGTGCAAGCCACTCTAAAGATGTCGGCGACTATATCATTGCCTTTGCTTTACCTGATCAAAAATAATTTTTTGATAGATAAAGAAAAAACCGAAGCTTAGGCTTCGGTTTTTTATTGCAATCATCATTAAAAATTAACGATCGCGACCTTCTTGGTTTGCAGAACCTGAACAGCCTGCACCACCACCGATAATAAAACCGCTTTCTGCTTTACATGAACCAATCATACGGCCATGTGAGTCAAATGTAGTCACTGTTGATGCACAACCAGTTAGTACGATAGTCGTTGCAAATGCAATAAGTGCTGATAATTTCATGATATTCCCCTCTATGATTTATGGTGCTAAATGAATCTGATTTTGACTTGGTGGTACTGGCAATAAACCTGTTTTAGCATCCACCGTATTGTAGTTCACGCCAATTGCATTGCCTGATCCATTACAATGAGCACTAGCAATTGAAAGCAGACCACGTGTAGCTTTACATGATCCAATCACCTGACCCGATGCGTCATAAGTGACGACCATAGAACTACAGCCAGTCATCAGTACAAAAGTTGAAAGTGAAAATAGTTTTATGAAGCTCATTACTCCCCCTCAAAAACACTAAAAAATTTAAATTGTTTAGTTATATGAATCTTTTGTAAATTTCGCGCATGATTCTTCCTAAATTTATCGCATTTGTAAAGCTTTATTTTTCATCTATTTTTTAGACTTATGGCTAATAAAAAAGCTGCCTGATCAGCAGCTTTTTCATAATTAAATTTAATATTAAGGATCAGGCTGACTCATGCTTCAATACTCGTTCAGCTAGAGCCTGTTTCACTACATGATATCCAGCACTTAAGCCTAGACTCGCCATAATGATTGCAACAATAATATCTGGCCATAGACTGCCAGTGCCAAAGACTCCCACTGCTGCAAAAATGACGGCCACATTACCGATTGCATCATTACGGCTGCACAACCAGACTGATTTCATATTGGCATCCCCATCCCGGAAAGCATATAAAATTATGGCTGTGACCACGTTTGCGATTAAGGCCAATACCCCGATAATCCCCATCGTAATGGCTTCAGGTGGAATACCTTGCATAAAGGCATAAATCACTTTACCAATGACGACCAGACCAAATACTGCCATAGTCAATCCTTTAATCAGAGCAACTGTTGCACGCCAATACAGACTTGCACCAATCACCGCCAGAGAAATACCATAATTCACAGCATCTCCAAAGAAATCTAGCGCATCTGCCCATAAGGCCGATGAATGTGCATAAGCACCGCCGATCAGCTCCACACCAAATAAGGTCAGGTTAATCAATAATGCAATCCATAAAGCTGTTCTAAATTTGTTATTAGGTTTGAGCGGCGCGGGTTCATGACTACAACTACAGGCCATATTATTCTCCGATGACTTCTTATCCTGAATGCGATAAAGTCATTAGAAACTATGGAGTCACTCCAAGGTCAAGCTTGAGGTATTTATGTCACATTATTTGATTTCTGATATAGCCAAGAACACTGATTTAAGCACTGATACCATTCGATTTTATGAGAAAAGAGGTTTGATTCAGCCGAATTTTCGAGCAAGTAACCAGTATCGTAATTATGGCGAAGAGGCCTTAAAACGCTTGATTTTTATCAAACGCTGTCGTGCTTTAGGCATGTCTTTAAAAGAAATTGAATACCTGATTCAGCTGGAACAGCATCCAGAACAGGATTGCTGTGAAGTTAACCAGATGATTGATCAGCACCTTATAGATATTTCAAATAAAATTAAAGAATTACAGTTATTTAAAAAGCAGTTAATGGCGCTTCGCGAAAGCTGTAATACCCCAACTACGATTGATCATTGCCAGATTTTGAAAGCGCTGGAATCTATTGAAAATAGCTGAAATATTTATGGATATTTTAAATCGTTCACTGTTTATCTTTTAACTTGAAATTGAGTTGAATTATGCCAATTCCGAGTTATTTACTAGGTTGAATCCTGATTTTAGATGACTAGAATAAAGACGTACTTTTTATATGTCTTTCTATTTCATCATGAGCATTTCTCACGTTACGGAACTTCTCTCACCTGCTGGCTCACTGAAAAATATGCGCTATGCCTTTGCTTATGGTGCAGATGCAGTCTATGCCGGCCAGCCGCGTTATAGCTTACGTGTTCGTAATAATGAATTTGACCATGACAATCTGGCTATTGGCATCAAAGAAGCTCACGCGTTTGGAAAAAAATTCTATGTGGTTGTGAATATTCAGCCGCATAACTCCAAGCTGAAAAATTTTATCCGTGACCTTGAACCTGTGGTTGCCATGCAACCAGATGCGCTAATCATGTCTGATCCTGGTCTGATCATGATGGTGCGTGAGCACTTTCCGGATATGGATATTCATCTTTCAGTTCAAGCCAATGCAGTGAACTGGGCAACAGTAAAATTCTGGAAGAATATGGGACTTACTCGCGTGATTTTGTCACGTGAACTGTCCATTGAAGAAATTGAAGAAATCAAACAGCAAGTTCCAGATATGGAAATTGAAGTCTTTGTTCATGGCGCACTGTGCATGGCCTATTCTGGCCGTTGCATGCTGTCTGGTTATATGAATAAGCGCGATGCCAATCAGGGTGCCTGTACCAATGCCTGTCGCTGGGAATACAAGGTATTGGACGCTAAAGAAGATGAAACGGGCGATGTGATCCCGGTGAAAAATATTGATTCTGGCTGTTGTTCAAAAGATGCTGATGAGTCACATATGCAAGTACAACATCAGTTTGATGAACCTGTGTTATTGCAACGTAATGACGAGGATATGTTTGCTGCCGAAGAAGATGAGCACGGCACTTATTTTATGAATTCCAAAGACCTGCGTGCAGTGCAGCATGTGGAACGATTGACCAAGATTGGCGTGCACTCCCTGAAAATTGAAGGTCGGACCAAATCTTATTTCTACTGTGCGCGTACTGCGCAGATTTACCGTAAAGCCATTGATGATGCACTTGCTGGTAAGCCATTCGATTCTTCACTAATGACTCAACTCGAAGGTTTGGCCAACCGTGGTTATACCGAAGGTTTTCTACGCCGTCATGTACATAGTGAATATCAAAACTATGAAAATGGTTCATCGAGTTTCGATCATCAGCAGTTCTGTGGGGAAGTGTTAGAGCGTAATAGTAACTATATCAAGATTGATGTGAAAAACCGTTTTGTCATTGGTGACTCACTAGAGTTGATGACTACTAAAGGCAACATCACCTTTACCTTGACAGAGATTAAAGACCGTAAAGGCAATATGATTGAAGATGCTAAAGGTTCAGGGCATATCGTTGAAATTCCAATACCAGCAGATGTCGATATGCAGTATGCCCTGCTGATCCGTAATCTGCCATCATCATCTGTAGACATTTCAGCCTCTTCACTGGCTTATCAGGCGAGTTAAAAAATGGCGCTCTTGATTACCGATAAATGTATCAACTGTGATATGTGCTTACCGGAATGCCCAAATGAAGCAATTTATGAAGGCGATAAGATCTATGAAATCGACGTGAATCGTTGTACGGAATGCGTCGGTTTCTATGATCATCAAACCTGTATTGCCGTCTGTCCTATTGAGTGCATTATGCCGCATCCAGAGCATCGGGAAACGCAAGAGCAGTTAATGGAGAAATTTAAAGGTTTGAATCTGTTTAAAGCTTGAAGGATGCATGAAGTCTTATGACTTCATCTAAGAACAACCTTAGGGAAAGATAAAAATAAGGGTTGAAAACAAAAACTGTCCAGAGGAAAGGAACAGCTAAAAGCGATTGGGGACGCTTTTGGCTGATCTAACAATAACTAAAAAAAAGGAACCCGGGTGTTAGCGTCCTGAGTTCCTATAAAGCGAAAATAATAATAGGAGTTTGAGATTAAGCACCTGGGATGTGGGGATTCCAGGTGCTCTTTTTTTACTGACCAGAACGGATGATGTAATCAAAGGCAGATAATGATGCTTTGGCACCTTCACCAGTCGCGATGATGATCTGTTTGTA
>NZ_DCRI01000056.1:0-6524 GCF_002324975.1 Acinetobacter sp. UBA1496
GGGCACATACGACGAACTGAAGCAACGTCACTTACGTGAACCATTACACAGCCGCGCAATTGACGAATACGCTTAGCAGATTTTTTGGTCAAAATGTGGCGTTTGAACGCTTGTTTACGCTTAAAACCGTTAGCAGTCGCTTTGAAGCGTTTAGCTGCACCACGGCGAGTTTTCATCTTAGGCATAACAACCTCTTTTGAACACCTGTTCGGCACGTCTGCACCATTGCAAGAACGCCCTGCAGGTAAGGGAGCCGATATTCTAATGCATCTTTGCTTAAAACAAAAGCACTAGTCTTTTTTTCTTGATGAATCTGCAAACTTAACATTTTTTACGATAAGAATTGGATGATGAATTTATATACTGCTTGCGATATCACTTTATAATTTGTCAATTTTTTCAGTTGCAGCTCTTTATGCACATTCAGCCCGATGCGTTTGCCGCACTCCGTTATCGAGACTTTTCTATTGTCACCTTAAATCAGTTTTGCCTGACTTTAGCCATTCTGATTCAGGAAATTATTGTTGCCTATTCTCTATATCAGATTACCAAAGACCCGCTAACCTTAGGACTGATTGGTCTGGCAGAAGCCATTCCTTTTATTTCCCTCTCCTTATGGGGCGGATATATCGCGGATCGCTTTAATAAACAGACTATTATGAAAATCTGTTTATTTTTCGCCATTCCGATGCCGCTTATTCTCTGGTCACTGTTTCATTATCACGGCTTGGGAAACCTCAGCGCCAGTCAATTGTCTTGGGGAATTTATGCCGTCATTTTCTGTCTGGGTACCATTCGTGGCTTTTATAATCCTTCAGCAACTTCACTGAAACCCTTTCTGATTCCACGTGCACTTTATGCCAATGGAGCGACCTGGACCACTATTGGCTGGCAAAGTGGGGTAATTATCGGGCCGATGCTCGGTGGTTTTATGCTGGCGTTTTTAGGTCGGGAAACCAGTCTTCTAACTGTCGCAGTACTGGTCAGCATCTGTTTTGTTCTGATTAACTTATTGCAAAAGCGCGATTTTCCTAAAATTGAAACTGAAAATGTCCTGCATAGTCTGGGTGATGGTTTCCGTTTTATCTGGAACAGCAAAATTGTACTATGGTCGATTTCCCTAGATCTGGTTTCGGTACTGTTTGGTGGGGTGATTGCCCTCTTACCGATTTTTGCAGAGGATATTTTAAAGGTTGGTCCTGAAGGTTTGGGGTATTTACGGGCTGCCCCTTCAATTGGCGCACTGATAACCATGATTGCCCTGACCCGTTTTCCGCCTACGCAACATGCCTGGCGTAATATGCTGCTTGCAGTCGCAGGATTCGGAGTCTTTACCCTGCTATTCGCCTTTTCTAACTCGATGTGGCTATCTCTGTTTGCTCTTGCCATGACTGGCGCCTGTGACAGTATTTCTGTAGTGATTCGCCAGACGATTTTACAGATTTACCCACCCGATAATATGCGTGGCCGGGTTGCTGCAGTAAACGGCATGTTTGTCTCATCCAGTAATGAACTGGGTGCTTTTGAGTCCGGTCTGGCTGCGAAATATATGGGCACAATTATGGCTACAGTGTTTGGTGGCAGCATGACCCTACTGGTGGTGGCCATCAGCTGGGCAAGAACCAAGGATCTGTTTGGAATTGATATTACCAAAGGGACTGAAAAATAATTTTTAGTTCTGATGTGCGTAGGATTTTCAATCAGGAAAATATTGTGCACTAATGATGAATACAAATAAAAAGAGGCTTTACGCCTCTTTTTTAAAACATCGCATACGCCCAATAGACAAATAAATAACGTCCTATTTTGGCGACACTGACTATCAAGATAAAACGGGCAAAATTTTCCTTGAGCAAGCCAGCAATTAACGTAATTGGATCGCCAATAATCGGCACCCAGCTCAGCAATAATGACCAATAGCCGTATTTCTGATAGGTACTTTGGGCTTTAAGCATCTGCTGCTCAGAGACTGGAAACCATTTTTTATGTTTATATTGCTCAATCTTAAACCCCAGATACCAGTTCACACAGGAACCCAAGATATTTCCAGCACTTGCGATCATGATAAGTAAAGCCGCCGAATAGCTCCCTTGCCATAATAAACCCAGCAAAACCGCTTCCGACTGCAGCGGTAATAAAGTGGCTGCACCAAAAGCGGCAAGAAAGAGCAGAAACAGGGACATCCCGAGACTAACGGCTTAAACCCAGTTTTTTCTTGGCTTTAAGATATTCCCAATTCGCCCAGAATATAGCCATAACCATGACCAAAATACGTGACCATTGATATTTCTGGGTGATCGGCTCAAGAGCTGCATTTAAAATCTGGCGATCTTTGGTATTCAAGGCGCTGATCACCTGATCCACATGCACAATTTCAGCAATGAACAGCAGCAGACAAGCCGCAATACCGAAAATAATACTCCAGTAAATTCGAGGATTCGTTTCCACGATTTTAGTAAAGTTCAGGAAAAAATCTTTCATACACTCACCCAATAAAAAACCACCCAAAGGTGGTTTAATCTACTTTTATCTAGTTTAGCACAAAGGCCAGACTTATCTGACCTGTATTGCTAACGCTCTTTGCACCGCTGGACGCGCAGTCAGGCGTGTCACATATTCCTGTACTTCCGGATAATCTGCCAGATCAATCTGCTGCCATTCATGACGTAACACCCATGGCAAAATAGCCATATCCGCAATCGAATACTCACCGGCTACATACTTCTGACCAATCAGCTGTTTGTTCAGAACCCCGTATAGACGCTTGGTTTCATTGACATAACGATCAGTGGCATACGGGATACGCTCAGGAGCGAAACGGCTAAAATGATGATTCTGTCCCAGCATCGGACCCAAGCCACCCATTTGCCACATTAGCCATTGCTCAACTTCAACACGTTGCTGCTCATCATCCGGATAAAACAGGCCGGTTTTACGACCCAAATATTGCAGAATCGCGCCAGATTCAAAAACTGAAATCGGTTCGCCACGCGGGCCATCCTGATCCACGATCGCAGGAATTTTATTGTTCGGAGAGATACGTAAAAAATCAGGTTGAAACTGGTCATTTTCCAGAATATTGATTGGGAAAATTTTATATTCCAAGCCCATTTCTTCTAATGCGATGGTAATTTTATGTCCATTGGGCGTTCCCCAATAATATAGATCAATCATGTGATTACCTGTTACCTTTTCGTTTTTACATGACATTATTGAAACTTGATCTAGTTATAGCATGATTTAAAGCCCCACTTCCGCATATTTTGTTATAGATTCGGCAGTAAAATCGCTAAATTCAAAGCATTATTTTTAGCTCAAGATGGGTTCAAATATTTTTAAATCTTGAGTCTTGAAAAGCTTCGCCTCAATCCTATATTAGAAATAGAGCAATGATCTATTCAGGAGATTGTTTCTAATCACTGAGTTCATATTTAAGAATTGCATGTTGTTTATAAAACTTTTCTGAGATCAGGAGGTAAGATCAATGAGCAATTTCAGTCTTAGCCCACTATTCCGTCGTAGTATCGGTTTTGACCGCTTTAATGACCTTTTTGATTATGCAATGCAAAGTGAGGCACCAAACTATCCGCATTACAACATTGAAAAAACCGGCGACAACAATTACCGCATTGTAGTTTCTGCTGCCGGATTCAATGAAGACCAGCTAGAGATCAATCTGGAAAATCAGGTTCTGACCATTAGCGGTAAAGCGATGGAAGAAAATTCAGATACGGCTGTGGAATTCCTACATAAAGGTATCGCCCACCGTTCATTCAAGCTGTCTTTACGTCTGGATGAACATGTAGAGGTACAACACGCTGAATTTGAAAATGGTTTATTGAAAATCGAATTGCAGCGCAATGTGCCGGAAGAAAAATTGCCTCGTCAGATTCCGATTGGCAAAAAACTGTTAGCTGAAAAAAATAAATCTAACGAGCAGCAAAGCTGATCAACAATCAAAAGAAAGGCCCGAACGGGTCTTTCTTTTTTAGGACAGAATCCTTAAGCTTGAAAGTGTTCAATTTTCATCCATCATAAAAATAACAATATGAACACATCAGACATCATTCTGTTTCATCAAAGTGACCAGACGATGAAACATATGGGACTTCTCCTTCTTTGCTATCCCATTGGGATTTTGATGACTTTGTACCTTCATACTTCAGATCCTCCTTCCAGTTTTGTTCGAGGATTGATATTTTTATGGCAGGAGTCTCCAAGCTTTTATGGCTATATGCTAGGTTTCCTGATGCTATCGCTCTTGGTATATAGCATTAAACTAAAAATCACCTCGCGGACAATTTATTACACTTTGGCAGGATACCAGATCAGTCTGTGTTTATATCGTGAAACCGTCCATTACAGCTTTATCAATCCCCAATATGATTCAATTAAGGCACGTACCAAACGCTGGCTAACCAGACTTCCCGCTCATCAAATTAATCAGCGAGATGGCACGCTCGATTTTATTCTTTGTCAGTCCAGTTGGCGCGACCGGCTCTGTTTAAGATTATTCCGGATTCATTTATCGATGTTTTCTCGTCAGCAAGCTAAGGAAATTATTCAAGCCATGTACAGTGCTTGGAATTTAAGATCATAAAGGCTGATTCAAAAACACTTTTAATTATATGGGTTAAGCTGAAAGAAATTTATCTCATCAGATTTCAAAGGATAAAAGCAGTTATTAAAAAAATGGTGTTCTGGTTAGGACTTTCCCCTATCACTACATATATTTGATTTACATAAAATTTCGGCTATGCTTTTTCTGAAACAGAATAAAACATTCAATAAATACCATAGATAAGAAAATCTGCCGTAGGTGCACTATGAATTATGTCCGTCGCAACGCCCTGAGTCCTTTCATGCTATTGAGCTTGCTGTTCTTTTTATTGATTGTCATTTTACTGCTATTGTTTGGCTGGCCACATTATAAAGTTTGGAAACAAGGCATGGATGGTCAGGCAGCATTGGCTGAAGCAGAACAATCCAAAATGATTCAAGTGCAAGTTGCAAAAGCGGAACTGGAAAGTGCCAAACTGCGTGCAGAAGCCATTAAACTCGTTGGGCAGGCAGCTAAAGATTATCCTGAATATCGCAAGCAGGAATTTATTGGTGCATTTGGTGAAGCCCTACGAGAAGGTCGTATTCAACAAATAATTTATGTACCCACTGAGGCCAATATTCCGATTGTAGAAGCAGGAAAATCCTACCCTGCTCAATAAAAGATTAAGTTACCTCATAAAAAAGCCCTGCAAATACAGGGCTTTTTTCATCAAGAGATGCTTACTTTTTCTTTTTAGGACCAAGCAGCATACCCATTTGACGACCTTCCATTTTTGGTGCTTGTTCAACTACACCATATTCAACTACGTCTGCTTCAACTTTTTGCAGTTGAGCCAGACCCAGTTGCTGGTGAGCCATTTCACGACCACGGAAACGCAGGGTAATTTTTACCTTGTTTCCTTCTTCAAGGAATTTGATGATTGCACGTAGTTTTACGTTGTAATCACCTACATCTGTCGCAGGACGTAGCTTGATTTCTTTCACCTGGACTTGATGCTGTTTTTTCTTCGCTTCTTTCTGCTTTTGTTTCAGATCAAACAAATGCTTGTTGAAGTCCATGATTTTGCAGACAGGTGGCTCAGCATTGGCTACGATCTCAACAAGATCAAGATCGGCAGCTTCAGCTGCGCGCAATGCTTCTGCAAGGTTAACAATACCTTTTTGCTCACCATTTTCGTCTACAAGACGGACTTCTTTTGCACGAATTTCATCATTCAAGGCAGGACGGTTTGATTTTCCGCCCTGTTGATTACGGTCAGGCTGTTTAATCGCTGTTACTCCACAATGTACCGGCCGCGTTCGGCTACGGCTGCTTTTACTAAGTCAACGAAAGCGTCGATTGACATAGTACCCAAATTTTTTCCTGAGCGGGTACGGACATTCACCGTACCTTCCTCTACCTCACGGTCCCCAAGTACCAATAAGTAAGGAATACGCTCTAAAGTACGTTCACGAATCTTAAAGCCGATTTTCTCATTTCTCAAGTCAGAAATTGCACGAATTCCGTTTTCTTTAAGTTTCGCGACGACTGACTCACAAGCCTCGGCTTGAGCATCAGTAATATTCATTACACACGCTTGCACTGGTGATAACCAAGGTGGCATAAAGCCCGCGTAGTGCTCAATCAGTATACCAATAAAACGTTCGAAACTGCCAAGAATTGCACGATGCAACATTACAGGCTGATCACGATCGTTATCTTCAGTGACATAAGAGGCATCCAGACGTTCTGGAAGATTGAAGTCACATTGAATGGTACCGCACTGCCAGATTCGGCCTAAGCAGTCTTTCAATGAGAATTCGATCTTCGGACCGTAGAATGCACCTTCACCTGGTTGTAAATCCCAATCCAGGCCAGCAGCATCTAAAGCATCTGCCAAAGATTTTTCTGCCATATCCCAAAGTGCATCATCACCCACACGTTTTTCAGGACGTGTCGACAACTTCATTTGTACTTCTTC
>NZ_DCRI01000075.1:0-7990 GCF_002324975.1 Acinetobacter sp. UBA1496
CAATATGGCAATAAACTGATTCCACCGCGAAGCCGCTCTAAATTCCTGTCCAACATGGTGTACTTTAGCAAGTTGTTCAAAATCCTGTCGCACAACAGGTTTAATTAGCTCATGAAATACGGTATTCTGATGTGACAAAATCTGAATCCTGGTCGTTAAAGTGTTTGTTTGCACTCATATTTTAACTGTTAGGACTCAGGTTTTTTTTATTTAAAGCAAACTATGGGACAGCAGTGAGCTTGACTCCTCTTTTTTTATTTCGACGCGATAAACTCTCGAAGTCTATTGCATTCAATCAATGACAGATTTTGATCTGCTTTCCAGACAATTTATGTTATAAAGTTACATGAGTTAGACATCCACGATGGGTACATGCATATGACTGATCACAGTTCACCTGAAAAATCACCTTGGGGTTGGAAAGCACTGATTATCTTCTGTATTTTAGGTGGATTATTTATGTTGTTTTTCTGGCTTGCGGTCAGCAATGAACCAGACTACATGCCAAGCCAGCAAAAGAAAGAAAATACCCAGCAGCATGCATTTAAGAATGCACCTGCGATGTCTCCAGAAGCTTTAGCCAAAGCACAGGCTGACCGTGAAGCTCGTCAGGCTACCTCTTCATCTCATCAGACTCATGAGATGAGCACGGAGGAGCATAATATGTCTGCTGAAGAACATGCACAGATGGACACTGCTAGCCATGACGAAAATACGGCTCATGGTCACTAGACAGTTCCAAGATCAAATTTAAAAAAGCGAGGTTTTCCTCGCTTTTTTATTTTTTTAGTCTTTTAAGCTGAGATACATATCTATATGTGGAATGCCGCAATCCAGATATTCTTCACCCCGCACGTCAAAACCCAAGTTCCGATAAAAGCCAATCGCATGTACCTGTGAAGAAAGCTTTACAAATTTACGTTGCTCTGCCTTGGCCTGATCAATCACAGCCCGCATGGTCTTGTAGCCGATGCCCGTACCACGTGCCGACTGTAATACAGCTACGCGACCAATACTGTGATTCTTTAATAAGCGTGCAGTCGCCACGGCTTGATCCTGTAAATAAGCCACAAAATGCGTAGAGATTGCATCCTCCTCATCCCATTCATCTTCAGGAGCAATTTGCTGTTCCTGAATAAAAACGGCTTCACGTATCACTCGGGCATCTTGGGCTAAATCATCCCAGCTGCCTGACACGATTTTAAGATTTTTATCATCTAGCATTTAGAACCAATTCCCTGCTGATCCCACTGGTCATTCAATAACAATTCCAGTGAATGTTTTTGAATTCCATACATCTCTTTTAATGCCTGAATCTGGGCGAGAACAGCCTGATCTGGCTGTTCATAATCCTTCCGCTTGGTCGCCAGAATCATTTTATTTTTACTGGTGTGTTCTAGGGCCACAAATTCAAAGACCTTGGTTTCATAACCATAAGCCTTCAGCAATAAGGCACGAATGGTATCCGTTAGCATTTCGGCTTGCTGCCCAGCATGGATGCCAAACTGCAACATTGGCGACAGCACTTTCGGACTCTGTAATTGCGGTCTTAACTCTTTATGACAACATGGAGCACACATGATGATCTGTGCGTTCAGGCGTATACCGCTATGGATCGCAAAATCAGTCGCCACATCACAAGCATGCAGAGCGATCATCACATCCAGGCGTTCCGGTTCATAGGTACGCACATCACCCTGGAAGAAATCCAATTGATTAAAACCGGATTGCTGCGCGACATTCTGACAGAATTCGACCATTTTCGGATTCAGCTCTACGCCGGTGACATAGGGCGTCTGACCATGTTTTTGCATATAGTCATACAGTGCACAGGTTAAATATCCCTTACCTGAACCGAAATCGACGATACGTAATCCTTGTTCCTGCGGCTGGATTTGAGCCAGTGCGCCGGAGAAAATCTCGACAAATTTATTAATCTGTTTCCATTTACGTGCCATGCTTGGAATGATCTGGCCTTGCTGATCGGTAATTCCTAAATGCTGTAGGAATACACTGTCCTGATCGACATAACGCTGCTTGATCCGGTCATGGCCTTGTTCTGCTTTAGCCTTTGTAGAGACTGGTTTAGCTTTACTTCTTGTCAGCATGGCCTTTTTCTTGTTTTTCTTCAGCTGCAACCCTTCCTGATCAGTAAACAGGTTAGCTTGCTTACAACAGGTCAATAATTCCGTTACTTGAGTTAAGGCTTCATTCAAAGGATAATTTTTAGTGACATCCTGAGTCTTGTATCGATAGACACAGCTCAAAACCTTCTGCTCATTGAGCGAAATGACTCTAAAGGTCATTTTCTCCAATAGTTCAAGTTCACCTTTATACTGACTCAAAATCAGACGATCAAAATGATCAGTTTCAAAGGCTTGCTGAAAAGCCTCCAAGAATTGTTGTTCCTGAACCGAGAGAGAAGTCGATGTCGACATAAGAAAAACCTGATATGAATTGCTGCTCAAGTTTAATTGTTCTTAACTTAAAAGCAAAATTGAATTATTATACAAGTGTATATTTAAACAAGAATGACAATCATGCAGAATGCTCCCCTAGTTCCAGATTATGATCACAATGAGGAACGGATTAATTACATTAGTCATGGCCTCGGTTCTGCGCTGGCTTTGATTGCCGGTATTTTATTGATTATTAAAGGCTCTTATTTGAGTACCGGACAATGGATTGGCCTTTGGGTCTATGCTTTCAGCATGACTCTGCTGTTTTCCGCTTCGATGCTCTATCATATGTCTACTGCTGCTGACCGACGCTATTTTTTCAAAAAAGTTGATCATACGGCAATTTACTACCTGATTGCAGGTACCTATACCCCGTTTCTATCGATTGCGATTCCAACAGCCAAAGCCCAGTATTTACTGATTGCCTTGTGGGTGATTGCTGTACTTGGAACACTATTCAAGTTCATTTTCATCAACCGTTTCCAGAAACTTTCTTTAGTCGCTTATCTGGTCATGGGATGGCTTGCACTACTGGTTATGGACGATATGCAGCAGTACTTAAGTGCTCAATCTTTAACCTTTCTGATCATTGGTGGCTTAGCATACACCGTAGGTGCATTGTTTTACGCTTTAAAAAGAGTAAGATATACCCACGCTATCTGGCACATTTTTGTATTGATAGGCGCAGGATCACATTTTCTGTCTATCTATCTTTACGTGATTTAATCATCTCATTTCTCCATTTCAGTGACCCTGAGCGAGTTGAAACGAGAAGATTGCAGTTGTTTTTTTAAAAAATTACGCCTTTTTTAAAAAGATTACGCTTTTAAAACTAAGTTTTTTATTTTTAGTAAGTGTAAGGTTATTCATGGCGTCTTCAGATTCTATCGCTGTAACAGAAATTACAGCAACTAATTCAAAATTTCGTGTTTTAACAGCAAGTTTAGTGGGCACTACAATCGAGTTCTTCGATTTCTATATTTATGCCACAGCTGCCGTTATTATTTTCCCTTATCTGTTCTTCCCTACAAGTACAGATCCTATGACTGCGACTATTCAGTCGCTGGCAACCTTTGCGATTGCCTTTATTGCCCGTCCAATCGGTGCTGCACTCTTTGGTCACTTAGGAGACCGGATCGGACGTAAAGCGACTCTGGTCGCTGCTTTACTGACTATGGGCCTTTCTACCGTTGCCATTGGTTTATTGCCAACTTATGCACAAATCGGTATTGCTGCGCCATTATTGCTGGCTCTTTGTCGTTTAGGCCAAGGCCTTGGTTTGGGTGGTGAATGGTCAGGTGCGGTTCTATTGGCAACTGAAAATGCGCCAGAAGGCAAACGTGCCTGGTATGGTATGTTCCCGCAACTTGGTGCACCAATTGGCTTCATTCTGGCAACAGGCTCATTCTTGACCCTTGGCGCATTCATGTCTGAAGCAGAGTTCATGCAATGGGGCTGGCGTATTCCATTTATTTCTAGTGCACTACTGGTGATTATGGGTCTATGGATTCGCTTGAAATTGCATGAAACCCCTGCATTCCAGAACGTATTGAAAAAGCAGAAAGAAGTGAATGTACCGTTCTTCGAAGTATTCAAAAAGCATTCTAAAATGCTGGTATTGGGTACCATCGCTGCGATCTGTACATTCGTAGTGTTCTACCTGACGACTGTATTCGCGTTACAATGGGGTACCAAACAGCTTGGCTATACACGTGAAGAATTCCTTCAGCTACAGTTAGTTGCAACTCTGTGCTTTGCCGCGTTCATTCCACTTTCAGCAGTTCTTGCAGAAAAATTCGGTCGTAAGACAACTTCAATCGCAGTATGTGTGGTCTCTGCTATTTTCGGTATCTTCTTTGCCGATATGCTTGAATCAGGCAGTACGCTGGTGGTGTTCTTCTTCTTATGTATCGGCCTAGCGATCATGGGTCTAACTTATGGCCCGATTGGTACCGTATTGTCTGAAATCTTCCCGACTTCAGTACGTTATACCGGTTCTGCCCTGACCTTTAACCTGGCAGGTATTTTTGGTGCATCTTTCGCGCCATTGATTGCAACAAAACTGGCAACAACTTATGGCTTGTCTGCAGTAGGTTATTACCTCACAGCAGCTTCTATCCTGTCATTGCTTGCATTCTTGCTGATCCGTGAAACTAAAAATGATGATGTAAACAATCAGATCTAAGGATCTTGACAGATTAAGTTATCTCAATCAAAGCCAGCAGTTCATGCTGGTTTTTTTATGATTTCGCAACAAAAACTTGCTACTTCTTTGCGGATATTTCGGGAACAATCCAATAAATAAAGCCAGAGAATGAGGCAGAGTGATGCAGGATCTTATTGAGCAACTTACTCAAGAACAGCTGGTAGATATTGTGATTCTGCTAGAGGATGATAAAAAACTGGAAGCCATTCGCTATATCCGGACGCATACAGCTTTAGATGAATCACAGGCGATACAGGTCATTAATGAAATTGTCCGTGAACATGATCTGGCGCTGAATCGAGACAATAAAGGCAATATTGGCCCACGGTTCACTGATGATGCAGATGAAAATATTCCAGTGGTAACTACACCTTTGGAAGTTCCAGATCATCCCAACCTGAGCATCGCCAAAGATACTGAGGTAGCTGCACAGCAAGTCGGCAAACGCGTACCCGGCCGTGAGATTGAAAAGAAAATCTGGATCACCGCAGCCGTTATTTTACTGATTATTATTGTGCTCTGGTTGCTGCTTTAGCAGCAGTAAATGAATCCTTTTTTATACCAATTCGATAATATCAATGGTTGGTGGTACGCGAAAACGAAATGGCACGCCCACCATACCCGTTCCCACAGTCACAAATACATCTGCATGTTCATGCCGGTATAGACCTTTTTTATGGCCCAGAATGGAGACCTTTTTCATCACATAATCCGTCAGCCAAGGTAACTCGACCTGTCCGCCATGCGTATGCCCAGAAAGCATCAGTGGTCGTGTTGGCAATTTCGGCACCATATCCACGGTATCTGGATTATGTGACAGAATCACCCAAGGTTTGTCTTGAGGCAGATCCGGCATTGCGCGCATATCGGTTTTTCCAGCCCAAAGATCTCCTACGCCTAACAGACGAAATTCGTCAAACTCGACAATCTGCCCTTCAATGTCCATAACCTGATTCACTTCCAGCGCATAACGAAGCAATTCCTGAATAGGCGGGCCAGGATACTGTTCATCATGATTTCCTGTCACCGAATATACTGGCGCATGAATTTCTTTCAAGACCGCCAGCTCCTGTGCCAGTTTATTTTCAGGTTCATAGGTCCAGTCCCCTGCGACCACCACCAAGTCCGGTTTCAGATGATTCAGCTTATGCACAATCTGTCTTAACTGACGTTCATGTCCGGAAAACAGACCAATATGTAAATCTGCAATCAGGGCAATCCGTACCGGCTTTTTAAGTTTCTGTTGAGGATTGATTTGATAAGGCGTGGTTTCAACCCGAATCAAATGCGGCTCGATAAAACGTGCATAACTGAGTACTGCACTAATCACGAAAATAAAAATAGACTCATGAATCGAATAGTAGCCTATCCATCCTGCATAAATACTGAAGAACACCAACGGAATCAGCAAATAGGCCAGATAGAAAGCCAGCAGGTGACAAAACGCTTTAAAGGGATGAATGGTTTCTGTACGCGACTGACTCGACCAGGCCTGATACACTGCCCAAACGGCAAGAATGGCCATGCCTAGATAAAAATAAAAAAGTACGGAACTTGTATCCCACATAGATTTGCCTTGTCGAGTCGAGGAGCTGATTAGTGGCTTTATATTTATCTTTTCATAGCTGGCAATTATACTCAATCCAAATTTTTCAGTCTTTGATGTTTATGGTAAATGCTCCCCACGCTTCCGCTCACTCAAAACCTTCTGGCTTATCAAAAGCTTACCGCTATAAAGCCAGCATTTTACTGAGCTGCAGCCTGGTACTCGGCATTCCTGCTTGCAGTACGCTGCCTCCGCAAACTGAACAACCTAGCCGGATGGCATTTGAAACGGATACCTCACAAACCAGTCTGGCCCAGATTGTTGAGCCTTTACGTCGGCAGAATATTGGCCTGACCGGTTATCACGTGCTGCCAGATCCGCTTGAAGCACTCGCTGCACGTATCCAGCTGATTAATAAAGCAGAACGTAGTCTGGACCTCCAATACTACATTTGGGACAATGACCGTATTGGTGCATTGGCCTTGCATGCCCTCATTCAGGCAGCAGACCGTGGCGTAAAAGTCCGTTTATTGATGGATGATAACAATGCCAAGAAAATGGAAGGTATTTATCTGGCGCTGGATCAGCACCAGAATATCGAAGTCAAATTGTATAACCCCTACCGTTTCCGTAAATACCGTGCCATGGATATGCTGCTGGATCTAAAACGGATCAACCGCCGCATGCATAACAAAAGCTTTATTGCCGATAATCAGATTGCTCTGATTGGCGGCCGTAATATGAGTAACCAGTATTATAACGTCAGTGACAGTTATCAGTTTTCTGATGTAGATGTGATGCTGGTCGGTGCCGCTTCTGATGAAATCATTCATTCTTTTGATGAATACTGGAATGATGATTATGCCTATCCGGTTCGGCAGATTGTCAATCCTCGCCATCACGGACTCCGTTTCCCGAGCCTGAAACAGCAGCTGGAAGAATATAGCCATGATACTGCAATCCAGAACTACCTGAATCTGGCCAATCGTTCACAGGCTTTCGATAAATGGCTGGAACACAACATTCAACTCGATTGGGTGGAAGCTGAAGTCGTCAAAGACCCGCCAAGTAAAATCAAGTCAAAGGCTAAAACTGAAGATCACTTGAACTTCCAGCTATTACAACATCTGGAAAAACCGGAAGAAAGTGTGGATATCGTGTCGGCCTATTTTGTACCGGAAAAACAGGGGGCAGAACGTCTCAAGAAACTGGCTTCAGAAGATGTCAAAGTCCGAGTACTGACCAACTCTTATAAGGCCAATGACGTGCCGCTGGTCCATGCCTTTTATGCCAAATATCGTCAGGAACTGCTAAAAAATGATGTAAAACTTTATGAGTTTTTGGCGGCTCCAGATGCCGACAATTTGAATGCCAATACTGAAGAGCTGGCACAAAAATCGAAGGTCAGCTTAAAAGGCCTGAGCCGTTCCAGCCTGCATGCTAAAATGATGGCCATTGATCAGAAACAGGTATTTATCGGCTCTTTTAATTTCGATCCGCGTTCGGCTTATCTGAATACTGAAATTGGCGTATTGCTAAATAGTCCTAATCTGGCCCGTGCGGTACATGAAACCATGGACAAAAACTTAAGCAAGTATGCCTATAAGTTGGTTCTGGATGCCAACCAGAACGTTAACTGGAAAATTCGCAATGCCAAAGGTGAAACAAAGACCTTTAAAAAAGAGCCGGGAATGAAGTGGTATCAAAAAGCCTCAATAAAATTCCTGTCGATACTCCCAATCGAAGGTTTTATGTAATGAACCTGAGTTCGACATAAAA